>DDBO01000224.1 GCA_002332755.1 Bacteroidales bacterium UBA2030
TAATACGATGCTTGGCTGTGCATTGTTGTTGAAAGGGGCTATATATTGGTCGATTTCTCCTGTCCCCATAAATGCATAACCATTTTTATAGCTCAACAAATCGCACATGGGCACAACAGTAATTTTATATTCCTGTCCTGTAGCAGGGTCTACATATTTTGCTTTATGTGCCTGATAACAATATGGGGCAGCAAAAACACCTCCCCTCCCATCAATTTGGCCGCTCCACCAATGGTTACCTGTAACAAGGACTTCATCGGCTTTATTAGGTGGATCAATGTTACAACCGGAAGTACCAAAAGTGAGAGGATAATCAGATAAGGTTCTGGCTAAATGGCTGTTGGCAATGATGCTCCACTCGAAGCCTTCTTCCTTTAAAACTTTGATGTTTCTTTCACTAAAAGCACATTCAGCCGGCCAATATCCCTTAGAATAAACCGGATTGTTACCAAAAGTAAGACCATAGATGTACTTATGCGCCTGCAACTGTTTGCGAAAAACGCGATCACTGAGCAATGGAGCCAGTGCATGATGCATAGTAAACCCTGTAATATCCATGCGAGGTTTTCCTCCTGTTGTGGTCCATCCTCGGGCCGTGATAAAATTATTCTGCCACCCATTACTGTATCCCCATTGTCCGGCCGAGGCCAGGCTGTTCACATTATAGATAAGACAACCTGAATAATTGACCTGGGCACCTGCCTCTGGATAACCCAGTAATGACTCTACTGCATCCTTCGCCCGATATTGATAAACAGCTTTGCGATCATCGTTGCTGAATATTTCCTGAATGTTATTTAAAGGATGCTGTTTCCCGTCATTATACCAGTTGCCATTGTTCCATTTTAGCCATTGCGATTCCCAGGCATATTGCATATGATTCGGTTCCCATTGACTTTGCTCAGGCCAGTAAATGGGTTGTTCAAGGTGCCATAAATAAGTGGTATGCACCTGTGACATAAGTAATGAATGAAGGCTTTGTATCAATAATATGCATAAAAGAAATCTTCTGCTTCTCATGTGCCTTTTTGCGTATTTTCCGCAAAAGTAACTTTAAACAGTTAAAAATGCTTTTTTTTAAATACTTTATCTTTTTTATTAATGTTAAAAGGCAAACAAAGACTTGGAACCACCAGTTAGCAATTGAAACTAAAATTCAATCGAGATGAACATTATTTGGATAATTAGTATTGCAAGATTGCATTATCTTTGCAAAAAAGTTCTTTACTCTAAGCTTATCCAGAAAGGTGGAGGGAAAGGCCCGATGAAACCTTGGCAACCTGCCTTGTGGCAAGGTGCCAATTCCTGCCTGCAATTGCAGGGAAGATAAGCCGGTGGTTTTTTGAATATCACTCAGAAAAAATTCAGTAAACCTGCCGGTCTTATCCGGCAGGTTTTTTTATTTCGGCGCATCCTTCCACCCTTGCATAACCAAACAAGGGAATTATGAAAAGTACCATTTATGATGAAATAGCCAAAAGAGTGCTAGTGCTCGATGGAGCCATGGGCACCATGATACAGCGCTATGGCTTGGATGAAAAAGCCTATCGCGGCGAACGTTTTTTAAATCATCCACACGATTTAAAAGGCAACAACGATATTCTTTGCCTGACAAAACCCGAGATAATTCTTGAAATTCACGAAGCCTATCTGGAGGCCGGGGCCGATATCATCGAAACCAACACCTTCAACGCAAACGCCATCTCCCAGGCCGACTACGGACTTGAAGAACTTGTGTACGAGATAAACCTGGAAGCAGCTCGTCTTGCCCGGCAAGCAGCAGATAAATTTACCCAAAACACTCCGGATAAACCACGTTTTGTTGCCGGAGCCATAGGCCCGACCAACAAAACCTTATCTTTATCACCGGATGTTTCAAATCCTGGTTACCGGGCCGTAACTTTCGACCAAATGTACCAAGCCTATTACCGGCAAGCCGAAGGTCTTCTGGATGGAGGAGTGGACATTTTGCTAATAGAAACCATATTCGATACCCTCAATGCCAAAGCAGCCCTTATGGCCTGTGATGATGTACTGGAGACACGCGGTAAAGGCATTATACTGACCGTTAACGGACAAACACGCAGATTCCCGGTGATGGTTTCCGGTACGCTTACAGATGCCAGCGGACGAACCTTGTCTGGGCAAACCCCGGAAGCCTTTCTGATTTCAATGTCGCATGGAGAATTGCTTAGTATTGGTTTTAATTGTGCACTCGGTGCCCGACAGATAAGACCCTGGGTGGAAGAACTCGCCCGTAAGGCTCCTTTCTACATCAGTGTTTATCCCAACGCCGGCCTGCCCAATGAGCTGGGCGGATATGATGAAACCCCTCACCAAATGGCTCATGAGCTGAAACCCCTTGTCGCAGAAGAGCATGTTAACATTATTGGGGGTTGCTGTGGTACTACACCTGAGCATATCCGTGAACTATCAAGGCTTGCTGCTCAAGCCCAGCCACACCAACCTCAGCCCGCTCAACCCCACATTACCCTCAGCGGACTCGAACCCCTGATACAGTTTCCCGGAAGCAATTTCATCAATATCGGAGAGCGAACCAATGTAGCGGGTTCCCGCAAATTTGCCCGTCTCATCCGTGATGAAAAATACGAGGAAGCGCTTAGTGTGGCCCGTCAGCAAGTTGAAAATGGAGCTCAGGTGCTCGATGTCAGCATGGACGATGCCCTTATCGACGCAGAAAAAGCCATGGTGACTTTTCTCAATTACCTGATGTCGGACCCTGACATTGCCCGCATTCCCATAATGATAGATTCGTCGAAATGGAGCGTAATAGAGGCCGGACTTAAGTGCCTGCAGGGGAAATGCATTGTTAATTCCATTAGCCTGAAAGAAGGCGAAGAGACCTTTATAGAACACGCCCGCAAAATCCGCAAATACGGCGCAGCCGTTGTGGTTATGGCCTTTGATGAACAAGGTCAGGCTGATACCTTTGAGCGTAGAATTGCTGTGTGCCGCAGGGCTTATAATATTCTGACAAACATCGTAGATTTCCCGCCCTGGGACATCATTTTCGACCCCAATGTTTTGGCTATAGCTACCGGGATGGACGAGCATAATAATTATGCAGTAGATTTCATTCGGGCGGTGAAGTGGATTAAAAATAATCTGCCCCATGCACGCACCAGCGGAGGCATCAGCAATCTTTCTTTTAGTTTTAGGGGCAACGATAAAATACGTCAGGCCATTCACGCGGTTTTCCTGTACCATGCCATTCAGGCGGGTCTAGACATGGGCATAGTCAATGCCGGCGAAATACCCGTTTATGATGAAATAGAAGAACCCCTTCGTACCCTTGCGGAAGACCTGGTACTCAACCGCAGGCGTGATGCCACCGAGCGTTTATTGATGTATGCCCATCAGATGAGCGAATCACATCAAGAGGAAAAGGAAGGCCATATTCCAGCCTGGCGACTAAAACCTGCAGAGGAACGCCTTCGGGAGGCTCTGGTAAGAGGAATAGCCGATTTTATCGAAGATGACCTCGCCGAAGCCCTTCCAAAATTCCCTTCAGCTTTAAGTATCATTGAAGGACCTCTGATGGATGGGATGAATGAAGTAGGCGACCTCTTCGGCAGCGGGCGAATGTTCCTACCTCAGGTTATCAAAAGCGCCCGGGTAATGAAAAAAGCTGTAGCTTGGCTTACTCCACATATTGAAGCAGAGAAAAAAGCAGGAGGGCGTTTGCCCCAGGCGGCGGGTAAGGTTTTATTGGCTACCGTTAAAGGCGATGTACACGATATTGGAAAAAATATCGTCAAAGT
>DDBO01000200.1 GCA_002332755.1 Bacteroidales bacterium UBA2030
GAAATGATAAAAAAAGGACTTTTTAAAAATGTGACATTTTATCAGCGCCAGAAGCCATAAGGAAACACAATCCTCGGCTAAAATCCAATTCCGAATACAGTTTTATCACTGCCAATAGAAAGCTCTCTCAGCAAAATATCTCACTGCGCCAAGGGTTTCCTTGAAAGCTTCTATATAGCCCATATGTCCGGCCTGGGCCAGCAACAGAACTTCGGAATGGGGGGGTAAAACAGCCTGGGCCAACACCTTATCCACAGGAATACGGCTATCGTGTTTGCCAGCAATGATAAGAATGGGATAGTTGGCCCGGGTGAGCAGATCGATGTAAGATTTTCGCTCTTTCATTCCAGCCTGAGCTGCAATGATGGCTTCAGCTTTCATTTGCAGGGTTTCTTGCACCAGGTAATCGATTTGATCTTTGAATCGTTCAACGTTGAATTCTGCAAAAAGCGAAGGTATAAACTGGGCAATAAAACCTTGTTTGTTTTGTCGGACAATTTCTATTGCACGTTCCCTATTGCGTTTTCCCTCTTCGGTGTCGGCCAGAGCTGTGGAGTGAAATAATACCAAACCTTTCATCATTTCGGGATATTTTTCGGCAAAAGCCAGCGAGACATAGCCGCCCATGGAATGGCCGACCAAAACACAGCTCTTCACCTGATGTTCATCCAATATAGCCTTTACCGTATCTGCATTAATTTCCATAGAATGAACCTCGGCCAGCATGTCCGACTTTCCATGTCCCGGCAGGTCGGGGGCAATGCAAAGGAAATTGCGGGCAAGCTCATAGCCAAAAGGGATCCATATATTCGACGATTCCATGAATCCATGCAGGAGTACTACTGCTTCACCACTACCCGCAATTTGGTAATGGAGCGTTTGTCCATTATAAATCAGTGTCTTACTTTCCATTTCATTTTTCATTTATTGATTGCGAAATTAAGACCTATGGTTGAATCCGGCTCCAAAATGACTATAAAAGCCCACAACATTGCAATTTAGGGAAAAATAGCCCTTCGTCTGGCAATCTTTTATTGTAAGAATCTTGCTGAAAATAAAAAACGCCCCGATGGGGCGTTAATACCATGAGGGATATTAAAAAATCAGCCGAAACCACCGCCCTCACGTTTACGATCGGCCTTTTTTACTTTGGCTTTAAGGTACTCTCTATTCAAACGGGCGATATTTTCAACGGAAATATTCTTGGGGCATTCTGCTTCGCAGGCATAGGTATTGGTGCAGGAACCGAAACCCAATTCATCCATTTTGGCCACCATTGCCAGTGCCCTTTTCTCTGCTTCTACCTTTCCCTGAGGTAACAAAGCAAATTGTGAAACTTTGGCAGCCACAAAAAGCATTGCAGAAGCATTTTTACAAGCAGCTACACAGGCACCGCAACCAATACATGCAGCAGCATCCATGGCCAGGTCGGCATCTTCCTTGGGAATGGGAATGGCATTGGCATCGGGCACACCACCAGTGCTCACAGAGATGTATCCGCCTTCCTGAATAATTTTATCAAATGCACTTCGGTCTACCATTAAATCCTTGATTACCGGAAAAGCTTTAGCTCTCCAGGGCTCGATGGTAATAGTATCTCCATCTTTAAATTTTCGCATGTGCAATTGGCAAACTGTTGTGCCCTGCTCGGGTCCGTGAGGTCGGCCATTGATATAGAGGCTACACATACCGCAAATTCCTTCCCTGCAGTCGTGATCGAATGCTATTGGATCGACCGGTAGTTCAATTTTATCCTCTATAAGCTGCTGATTAAGAATATCGAGCATTTCCAAGAAGGAACAATCGGGACTAATATTTTCTACCTTATAGGTTTTAAATCTGCCCTTGGCTTTGGCATTTTCCTGACGCCAGATTTTTAATGTAAAATTCATGGTTATTGAGATTTTAGGTTCAGGAAATGTTTATCATGATTTATAGTTGCGGGTTTTTATTTCCACAAACTCGTAATTGAGAGGTTCCCTGTGCAGGACAGGTTCAGCATCGGAGCCTTTCCACTCCCAGGCAGCCACATACTTGTAATCATCATCGTTGCGAAGGGCTTCTCCATCTTCGGTTTGATATTCCACACGGAAATGCCCTCCGCACGATTCATTACGGTGTAAAGCATCACGGGCGATAAGCTCTGCAAGTTCCATATAATCAGCCAGGCGCTCTGCCTTCATCAATTCATCATTCACACCTTCCATTTTACCAGGAACATAAACGTTTTCCCAGAATTCTTTTCTGAGTTTACGGATTTCGTCGATGGCAAATTTTAAGCCAGCTTCATCGCGAGCCATGCCCACATAATCCCACATAATTTTGCCGAGCCGTTTATGATAGGTATCAACAGAATATTTTCCTTGAATGCTTATCAATCTCTGCAGTCGGTCGCGGGCTTCTTTTTCTGCAGCTTCAAATTCGGGTAAATCGGTACGGAATTTGGGAACCGTAATCTGGTCGGCCAGATAATTTTGAATGGTATATGGGAGCACAAAATAGCCATCAGCCAGTCCCTGCATGAGGGCTGAGGCCCCCAGGCGATTGGCACCGTGATCGCTAAAATTAGCCTCGCCAGCCACAAAAAGTCCGGGAATGGTCGATTGCAATTCATAATCAACCCATAAGCCACCCATGGTATAGTGCACCGCAGGATAAATCATCATGGGATTTTCGTAGGGATTCTCATCCACAATCTTTTCATACATCTGAAAAAGGTTACCATAGCGGCCTTCGATAACCTCTTTACCCAACCGCTTAATGGAGTCAGCGAAATCGAGATAAACAGCTAGGCCGGTGGGGCCTACTCCGTATCCGGCATCGCAGCGTTCCTTAGCTGCCCTTGAGGCTACATCTCGGGGCACCAGGTTTCCAAAAGCCGGATAACGGCGCTCGAGGTAATAGTCGCGATCTTCTTCAGGAATATCATTAGCTTTAAGCTTGCCGGCCCTAATTGCTTCAGCATCCTCTTTTTTCTTGGGAACCCAGATGCGTCCGTCGTTTCTGAGGCTTTCACTCATCAGGGTAAGCTTGCTCTGATAGTCGCCATGCACGGGAATACAGGTCGGATGAATCTGCACGAAAGCCGGATTACCGAAAAATGCTCCGCGTTTATAGGCTTTCCAGGCTGCACTGGCATTAGAATTCATTGCATTGGTGGAAAGGAAATATACATTGCCATACCCACCGGTTGCAAGTACCACAGCATGAGCAGCGAATCGCTCTATAGTGCCTGTAACCAGATTTCTGGCTATTATTCCTCTGGCTCGTCCATCGACCAAAACCAGGTCGAGCATTTCGTGGCGGTTAAACATTTGTACGGTACCCCGTTTAATTTCCTTGCTCAGTGCACCGTAAGCTCCCAGCAGCAGTTGCTGTCCTGTTTGTCCGCGGGCATAAAAGGTACGGGAAACCTGAGCTCCGCCAAAAGAACGATTGTCGAGATATCCTGCATAATCACGGGCAAAGGGAACCCCTTGAGCCACACATTGGTCGATGATATTGTTGCTGACTTCGGCCAGGCGGTAAACATTGGCTTCGCGGGCTCTGTAATCCCCCCCTTTGATGGTATCGTAAAAAAGTCTCCAGATGCTATCGCCATCATTGGGGTAGTTTTTGGCTGCATTAATACCTCCCTGGGCTGCAATGCTATGCGCACGCCTGGGACTGTCTTGTATGCAAAATACTTTAACATTGAAGCCCATTTCTCCAAAAGAAGCAGCAGCCGAAGCACCTGCCAACCCAGTACCTACCACGATGATCTCAAGCTTACGCTTATTGGCCGGGCTCACCAATTTCTGATTGGCTTTGTAGTTGGTCCACTTTTGATGCAGCGGGCCTTCCGGTATCTTAGAATTAAGTCTGGTCATATCTTTTCAATTTTAGTTAATCAGGAAATACAGCGGGATGCTGATGAATCCAATCGTAATTACTATGCTGTAAATCAATCCTATCCCTTTAATCCAGGGAGTATATTTGGGATGATTGAGGCCAAGACTTTGAAAAGCAGCCTGAAAGGCGTGATGAAGGTGAAAGCCTAATCCCAAAATAAGCACAATGTAAAGCACACTGTATACAGGATTGTTGAATACATTGAGGGCCATGTTGTAAAAATCGTGTTTATCCGCCACAGGCATGTCTCCTGCCGGAGGATCAACCCATCCCAATTTGACGAAATAAAAATTCATGAAATGGATGACGAGGAAAATGAAAATAATGACACCTGTATGAATGCTGAAACGCGAAAAGGGAGAATCGGTCTTAGATTTCGTGCTTACGGCATACCCTACAGGCCGGGCCATCCAGTTTTCAATTTGCAACACAACGCCCAAAATGATGTGAAGGATGAAAGCGCCAAATAAGACAACTTCCATCACCTTAATCAAAGGAAAGGTGGTCATGAATTCAACGGCCTGTTTGAAAATTTCCTGGTGGTTTTCGGTGATAGGCAAGATAAAGAGATTGATACTCAAATGAACCACCAAAAAAATAATCAAAAACAAGCCGGCCAGCGACATGAAAACCTTTTTGGAAATGGAGGAGATTTTAAGTAAGGTCTGGCTCATAACATATTGATTTTGTGATTATGTGATGTTTTTTTCTGAGAATTTATTTTTGGGCACGAAATTAACCGGGAATCCTGTACTTTTACGACGAATTAGCAAAAGCAAGCTTCATACGCAAATAAGTATTATATTTATAAATTTTCATACAAGCTCAAACAAAATTAAAAACTAAAGTTTAAAGTAAAAATATTGTTATTCAATTTAGAATAAATTTAAATAAAATGCGTTACCAGCCCATCAAATCCCAGCTCTTTGAGAAAAACAGGGAAAAGCTATGCAAATTGCTTCCACCGGGGGCCCTTGCTATCGTAAATTCGAACGACTTAATGCCCCGCAATGGAGACCAATACTTCCCTTTTAGGCAACATTCTGATATGCTTTATCTGACGGGAATAACGCAAGAACATACCCGCCTGATCTTATTTCCATCTCATCCGGATGAAAGCATGAGAGAAATCCTCTTCATACTCAGGCCCAATGAAGAAGTGGAGATATGGGAAGGGCGTAAGCTCCGCCCCCATGAAGCTGAAATAATATCTGGTATCCAACATATCCGTTTTAACGATCAATGGGAAGCAACCCTCCGCGACCTGATGACCAAAGCTGAATTTGTGTATTTAAATCGCAACGAATACCCTAAATTTTTTCCTGAAGTATCAAGCCGCGATGACCGATTTGAACAAGAGGTAAGGCAGAAGTTTCCCCTTCACGAATATCGCCGCCTGGCGCCCTTATTGTGGAAACTCAGAGCCATTAAAGAACCTGAAGAAATTGATCTTTTACAGAAGGCTTGCAATGTAACACGAGATGCTTTCATCAGAGTACTGCAAGCAGTAAAGCCTGGAATGTGGGAGTATGAAGTGGAAGCCGAAATTACCCACGAATTTGTTCGCAAGGGTTGTACACATGCCTATCAACCCATCATAGCAGGTGGCATAAATGCGTGCTCATTGCATTATAATACCAACGATGCGCTGCTGCGTTCAGGTGATCTTTTGTTGATGGATATTGGAGCGGAGTATGCTCATTACGCAGCCGATTGCACCCGAACCATACCGGTAAGTGGTCGATTTTCGCCCCGGCAGCGCCAGGTTTATGAAGCTGTACTGAGGCTTCAGCGACATGCTCTCACCCTTTTGGTGCCGGGAAGCACAATCAACGAGGTGAATGCAGAAATGAACGAGCTTGCCACAAGGGAGATGATTAATCTGGGACTTTTTACGCAAAATGATTTGCAACAACAAGACCCAGGGCATCCTTTACGAATAAAATATTTAATGCATGGCGTGACACATTATACCGGTCTCGATGTGCACGATGTTGGCTGGCGCGACCAACCTCTGGAACCCGGCATGGTACTCACTTTCGAACCCGGTTTATACATTGCCGAGGAAGGAATTGGTATTCGTCTCGAAGACAATATTGTGGTGGGTTACCCTTCATACAACCTTATGGAAGACATACCCATTGAACCTGATGAAATTGAAGAAATCATGAACAGCAGATAAACAAAGTTGACTTTTGCTCAATGGTTAACATCAAAATTAAATTTAAACCCAAGTCCCTAACTTTGCCGACTGAAGCATGATATTTTGATGAAGAAATTTTTCCCTTTATTATTAATCCTCCTCTTTATGTTTCCCTTGGGCCTTTGGGCTCAGAAAAAAAAACTGGTACTCATTCGCCAGGCTGACCTTTTGCGAAGCGAAGTGTGGGGCGATACCACAGTAAACATTCTTGTGGGCAGGGTAATCTTGGAACACGACGGAGCCCTTATGTATTGTGACTCCGCCTATAGATATGAAGAAATCAACAGCTTCGATGCCTTTGGAAACATCCATATTCATGTTCGTGATAGCCTCGACTTGTATAGCGACGTCCTTTTTTACGACGGCAACACCAAACTGGCTGAGATGCACTACAATGTGCGGCTTGTCGATAAAACTACCACTCTATTCACCGAGCATTTGTTTTACGACCGTGTAATCAAGCGAGCCCACTATCCCGATAGTGGACGTATCGTTGACAAAGACAATGTATTAACCAGTCGCAACGGATACTATTTCACCGAGCCACGAATCTTTCAATTCAGGCACCAGGTAAAGTTGAAAAATCCAGATTATGTGCTCACGGGCGATAGCCTCGATTACAGTGCAGGCAGCAAAACCGCATTTGTGAAAGGCCCCACAGAAATTGTCGGGAAAGAAAAATATATCTACACAGAAGATGGATGGTACGATACCCGCACCGAAACGGCAAGCCTGAAAACCAAAGTATTTATTCGCAACAAAGACCGCACCCTGACGGCCGACAGTGTATTTTACAGGGATAAACCTGGTTTTGCCAGAGCTTTTAGAAAAATTACAGCTCACGACACCACCCGGAGGGTTATTTTAAAGGGCGATTTTGCAGAATACAACGATTCGCTGGGTTATGTATTTGTCACCCAAAACGCCTTGGCCCTTTATTACGAAAAAAACAAACCTGAAGACACCCTTTATTTGCACGCCGATACCCTGCATCTTACTTTCGACACAGCCAGGGAAGCCCGATGGTTTTATGCCTGGAAACACGTAAAATTTTTTAGAAACGACTTACAGGGCATGTGCGATTCTCTGGTCTATTATCATCCCGATTCTGTTTTCACTATGTATGGGCAACCAACCCTGTGGCGAGATTCCGTTCAACTCACATCCGACAGTATCCGGGTCTGGACTTCGAACCAGCGTCCCGATTCGATGTATATGTTTAACTCCGCTTTTATTATCCAGCTGGATGATTCACTAAATTTTAATCAAATGCGCGGACGAGACATGAAAGCCTATTTTAAAGAAGGCGATTTACGCAAGGTGGTGATTACAGGAAACGCCGAAACTATCTATTACCTTCGTGAAGACGATGGCAACCTCATTGGCATAAACAATACAGCAGCGAGCAATATGTATATGTGGATAGAAAAAAATGAGGTAACCGATATTATTTATCAAGTAAATCCTGAAGGGGCTACTTACCCCCGAAGCCAGCTGCCGGCCGATAAGCAAAAACTGAAAGGTTTCGAATGGCGTTGGGAACGCCGACCTGCGCAACCTATGGAAGTGCTGAAATGGTAAACCTCATATGCTAAAAGTGTTGTTAGCCCATGTGAGAAACTCCATAAGTGTAAAAACCATGATTTCTTTATTCGTGCCAGTATAGTCAGCATATTTCTTGGTATTCACAGCATTTTTAAGCCATTGAATTGCTCCCTCTTTCCAACCTTTTCCATCGATTATAATCATGATTTTGTCTTCAGGCATGGCTTCCAGGGCATTTAGGTATAAATAAGGTAATTTTTCATCAACCGAACCACTCGATTGTTGCCATTTGCATTCTATTCTAATTTTTAAACCGAGTCTTTCTGAAATTAATAAAAACTCAGTTTTTCCTTTATGATCATAAATTGTCTGATAAGGAACGTTTGTTAGTAAAACTTCTTTCCTATATTCTTCAGAGCTATATCGATATGCTTTGTAGGGAACAACAGTGAACCCATGCTTTTGTAAAACAGATACGACAGTGGATTCTAAAACATTACCTGTTTTATTTCCTTTAGAGCCTTTTTCCATTGTGAATTTTGATAGTTAGTTACAATAATTTCATTAATAAGACCCCGTTTTGAAGCTACAGAATTAATTATACGTTTGGCTGGTACTCTGAAAATATTATAATCTTTGTACAGATCATCGAAAAAAGTATCATTTGGATTGGTGTTTTTAGGGTCGGAATTGCTCAACATTACAAAAACACCACTTTTATCAAGTGCAGAAAACACTGCGGACAAAAGCTTTTGTTGTTTATCATCAAATCTATTTCCGTTATAGTTAGTAAAATTGGAAGTTTTAGATATGGGTCTGTATGGCGGATCGAAATAAACAAAGCTTGAATTCTTATTTTTGAGATCACTGAGAATAGTAGAAAAATCACCCATTTTTAATTCCGCTATAGCCAATACTTTACTCACTGCTAAAAGATTATCCTCATCGCAAATAGAGGGATTTTTATATTTTCCAACAGGCGAGTTAAAATTACCCTCAGAATTTACCCGGTATAAACCATTATAACATGTACGATTTAAAAAAATAAAAAGGGCAGCCCGATGTATCCAATTATCCGAAAATTGCGAATAATCCATTTGGGCCTTTTGGCTATTAAAATTATCTCTTTGTCTATAGTAATAGCTGGTTCTTTGACTGTCATCTAATTTAAGATATTCTTTTTCAATAACTTTTAAAAATTCTATAAGTATTCCGACACGTTGCTGAATTACTAAATAGGTTAAGATAAGATCTTTGTTGATATCATATAAATAAGCTCTTTGGATAGAATATTTTTGAGCTATGTCAAAAAATACTGCGCCACTGCCCAGAAAAGGCTCAAAATAATCAGTGATTTTACCCTCTGTCAGTGCTTCAGGATAAAATGACCTGAAAACGTTAATGAGTTGTGTTTTTCCTCCTGCCCATTTTAAAAATGGTTTTGCATTAAAATTATATGGATTGAATAAATCGTTAACTTTAGAACGCAATGAGGAGTTTTGATGATAATTATTGTCGAATTTCTCCTGTGCCATTAACCTATTTGATTTTAAAACAAAGAAAACTTCACATAACGTCCCGGATTTTTGCGAATATCTTGCAAAAGTAATTCCAACTCACGCGTACTACGGTTTAAATTGATGTAAAGGCTGTCGTTGTTGAGAAGAAGCCCAGCTGATCCCTCGCCAGCCTCAATTTTCTGAAGTATCAACGACAGGGTGCTCAGATTTTTATCGAGCTCATCGAAAATCCTTTGAAACCTGATTTTTGCGAGAGTATCGCTTACTTTATTTAAATTGCTGATTATGGCCGTAATCTCCTGGTTGTTATTTCGCAGATTGCTTGAGATAGACTCAACATTGGCTATTATATTGCTGATACGCCCTTTCTGGGTGTAAACCAGGGTGTCGATATTGGAGGTTGTTCTCTGAATGTTTTCGAGTGAGACCCTGATTCTATTGAAACTTTGAGAAATGTCGTTGCGTGTATTTTCATTAAAAACTGACTGGAGGGCTGTGAGTACAGAATCGAAAGAAGAAAGCATTTCTTCAGCTTTTCTTTTGAGGGGTGCTACCTGCTGGTTGACCTCTTCTTTAAGCGAGGCTTCCACAGCTCCGGGAAGTGTATCGCCCGGAGAAGCTTTTATGGGCGAATTTCCCAACACAATTTCTACTGCTTTGCTTCCCATCAGGTCGCTGCTAAAGATTCGGGCAACAGAATTGGAAGGTATGGGGAAATCTTTGTTTAGCAATAATTTAACAACTACCAGCCCACTCATTTTTTCTTCAAAATACACATCGTTTACTATGCCTACTTTTACACCATTAATAAATACTGGCGAAGAAGGCACTAAACCACCCACCTGGTTATAAATAGAATAATAATAGATCTTGGCCTGAAAAAGCCCTTTCCCTTTCAGGAAAGTGAAACCCCAGATGAATAGGATTATTGCACTGGCAAGAACCAGGCCTGTTTTAAATTCTCTGGATAATTTCACGGCATTCCATTTTTTAGTATAGGGCGAAGTTACGCTTTTTTGGCTTCAATGGGCTATTTTCCCTGCAACTTTCTTGCCTCCTCGGGTGTAATTCTTTCATTTCCGGCAAAAGGAACCACAAAAGCATCTGAAAAACCCTGATTCTTAAGTTGATTACGGTATACCAGCGCCTCCTCCTCAGTAGAAAATGCTCCTGTTGTGTATTTCCAGGCTCCTTTGTGGTAATACTCGAAAATATTACCCATATTTTTCAATTTAGAATGTGACTGATTCAGTTTTTTGGGAGAGGTAAGTATTTGAACTCTCCACGTCACATCAGTAACCGAGGATGAGGTTTTTGTTTTCACGGATTGAGGCTCCTGCCTTTTACCTTGCCCAGTTTTTTGAGTATCTAATGACCCCGTTTGGGTATTTCGCACAACAGAGAGTGTCTCAGGGGAAGCCATTGCAGGAGAATCAGCCGATGTGGTATTGATAATTGTGGGATTGGGGCGGGCTTGACTGATGACTTCCCTTGGCTTGGAGTTTTTTTCAGTATGCTGACGATAGCTGGTAAAAGCTGCTGCCAGCGATTCAGCCAGTTGTTGCTGGCCTTGGGAAGAGCGCAAATATTCTTCCTCATTACTATTGCTAATAAACCCAAGCTCTACTAAAACCGATGGCATAGTGGTGCGATAGAGCACAAGAAAACCAGCTTCTTTAACCCCCCTGTCGAACCGTTTCGACTTATCCCCAAGTTCATTCTGTACAAGGCTGGCCATCAGAAGGCTTTGCTCACGATATATGTTTTGATACATCGAGAAAATGATGTATGACTCGGGAGAGTTTGGGTCGAATCCTTCGTATTTTTCTTTGTAATCGTCTTCGTATAAGATGGCAGCATTTTCGAAACGTGCAACATCGAGGTTGGCCTGGCTGCGGTGAAGCCCCATGACAAAAGTCTCGGCCCCGTAATGTGTCCGGGATTTGTGAGCATTGCAGTGAATACTGATAAATAGGTCGGCTTTGGTGCGGTTGGCAATTTCAGCCCTTCGGTGCAATTCTATGAACTCATCCTTGGTGCGTGTATAAACCACCTTAACATCAGGATGTTGCTTGCGAATAAGCTCTCCTGTTTTCAATGCTACTTTCAGGGTGATATCCTTTTCTCGGCTGTTTCGCCCTAAGGCTCCCGGATCTTTTCCACCATGCCCTGCATCGATTACTATAGTAGTGATTCGGCCTGATTTATCCCTGGCCTGAGCATCCCTGGGAAGAAGCATTATAAGCACCAAAACCATAATGACAGAGGTCACCATTAAAGGTAATTTTCTACCTTTGACCCTCAAAAAAATAAGGATTGGCAACCCCAATGCCATCATTTCCCCCAAATTGTCTTTCAACCGATTAAATTTTCTGTTCAAAATTACTCCTTTTAAAACACAAAAATTGTTCAGAAACCGGTCATTTTATCCAAAAGATATTAACAATCTGGCTGTTTCAAAAGCCACTCCCCTCATTTTCAACTTTTTGATTTCCATTTTACGGAACCCTATTTTCGTTCTGATACTCTTCGTTTTATTTTCTTTTTCAAGGTCGAATGCTCAAAACCCTACAATAACCAAAGATACCTTTTCGACCCAAACCGGAGTATTCCCCCATGTATCGACACAGGATACCCTGAAACCTGATACTACCGGTATTCAACCAACAACGAAAAAATCTTCGAATAGCCTTGAAGCTACTGTGAATTATAAGTGTACTGACAGCCTGCATTTTAAAGTTAAAAACAGGCAAACCATCATGTACAAGGCAGTAGATATCAATTATGAAAAAATTAACCTGAAAGCCGATTACGTAGAAGTAGATTTTAAGAAAAACCAGGTTTTTGCCAAGGGTCTGCCCGATTCAACTGGAAAGCTCAGAGGTACACCGGTTTTTACGGAAGGAGATCAGAGCTTTAAATCGACCACCCTCAGTTACAACTACAAAACCCGCAAAGGGGTAATTGAAAAAGTGATAACGCAGGATGGAGAAGGTTATCTGCATGGGGAGCGGGTTAAAAAAATGCCCGACGACGTTGTATATCAGCGAAAAGGAATGTATACCACCTGCAATGCCGAACATCCTCATTTTGCCTTTAAGTTTAATAAAGCCAAAGTAATTCCCGGCGATAAAATCATTTCAGGACCGGCCTATCTAACCATACAGGATGTACCCACCCCCCTTTTAATACCCTTCGGCTATTTCCCAAACAAAAAAAACCAACGATCGGGCATTATCATACCCACTTACGGAGAGTCGGCTAATCGTGGCTTCTACCTTGAACGCGGGGGTTATTACTGGGCCATAAACGATTACCTCGATCTAACCTTAACGGGCGATATTTATACCCGGGGAAGCTGGCGCGTCAATCCCCAGTTTAGGTATGCCAAACGATACAAATACTCCGGTAACCTCGATCTTGCCATTGCCCGCAATGTAAGTGGAGAGCCAGGCGATCCGGGATACTTCAACAACCGTGACTTTAGCATCCGTTGGTCACACCGTCAGGACCCCAAGGCCCGCCCCAACAGTAATTTTTCGGCCAATGTGAATATTGTTAGCAATAAATACAACAAGTATAACCCGGGCCAGATGAACGATTATTTTTCAAATACTTTCCAATCGAGTATTTCCTATCAAACCCGAATCGGCGACAACTATAACCTCACCATTAATGCCAATCATTCGCAAAATACTTCCGACAAATCGGTAAACATTAGCTTACCACAAATCACCTTTACTGCCAATCGCTTCACTCCTTTTAAACGAAAAAATCCCGTAGGACGCACTCGTTGGTACGAGAACATAAGTATTTCCTACTCTGCCAATGCAGAGAACCGAATTTCCACCTACGATTCTTTGCTCTTCAAACCCCAAACCCTTAAAAAAATGAAAAATGGGGTCAGACACAGCAT
>DDBO01000075.1 GCA_002332755.1 Bacteroidales bacterium UBA2030
ATTAATTATTTTGGACAGCTGTGGTCGTTTAAAAAGAAATGGAAATTGCCATTTAGCCTATATGCAGATAAATGTGCAATGTACGTTGATTTCAGGCATAGGTTTTATCGGTGCTGAGTCCGAAAAGTACGAAATCGTATTTTACAGGGTCGGCCGGATCGAGCAAACGAAGGTTACGGGTAAGTTCTTCAACGGCCTTCCAGTCGTCTTGCCTGCGTGATAATAATCCCAACCGACGGGCCATTCGTCCACTATGCACATCAAGCGGGCACATCAGGCTGGCGGCTGGCGCTTTCCAAATGCCGAAATCAACCCCCTTGCTATCCTTTCTAATCATCCAACGTAAAAACATATTCAAACGTTTCGCCGCTGAGCCTTTAGCGGGATCGGGGAGGAGTCGGATATGCCTGCTTAGATAGGCTTGGCTGATCATTTCTTTGCGAAATCTGGAAATCCCTTGTGCAGTAGTTTTTTCCCCAATGCTGGGCGATAATATAGCTTCCAGGCCTCCCGCTTCACAATAAATCTTTTGCAAGCCTCTGGCAAGAAATATAATGTCGTCTCCATTGAATGTGCGATGGACAAATGTTGCAAATGCTTTATACTTCCTTTCGTCTTTGTCCATTATAAAATCTGCCGGAGCATTGTCCATGCGTTGTATGAGCTCACTGCTTTTCCGAATTATGGTTAGCCTGTTGCCCCAAGCCAAAATAGCAGCAAAAAAGCCTGAAATCTCAATGTCTTCTTTACGCGAAAATTTATGGGGAATAGTAACGGGATCATTTTCGATAAATCCGGGAACGTTGTATTTATTTACGAGTTCGTCAAACCATTCTTTGAATGGTCGAGGGTTGTTTGCATCGAAAGGTATCATTGATATTCTTTGAGATAGAACCAGCAGTTAACCGGGTAATGATCGCTCAGGTGGTAGTGAAGTATATCGAAATACAGACATTTAAACCTGCGATCAAGGAAAACATAGTCGATTCTGATTTTAGGTAGCTTTCCCAGGTAGGTGTTACCTATTCTATGACCAGCATACTGAAAGGCATCCTGCAAGTTGGCACTCACTTTGTTGTAGGCATAAGAACAAGGAGTATCATTCATATCCCCGCAAACGATAACGGGGTAGGGTGATTGTTCGATGGCTTTTTGTAAAAGTCGGGCTTGAAACGACCTTTTAATAAATGCCTTACGGACTTTCCACAACAATTGTCGCGAGTCAGTCTCCAATTCGCTGCTGATAGGTTTACCCGCATCCATCAGGCCTTCCACCAATTCGTAGTCCTTCTTTTGAAATGCGATGGATTGTAAATGCATATTAAAGAGCCTCACAGTATCCTTTTTTAATACCAGGTCGGCGTAAATCGCTATAAGTCGTTTTCCTGCCCGAAGTGCTCCTGAACGGTGTATTGGATACTTACTAAAAAGGGCAATGCCAACAGCTTTTTTATTTGATTTTACCGGATAATACGATTCAAAGACATACTCCTTAAATAATCCTGCTTCAGGAATTTTTTTTGTGTTATCATCTTTTTGCCACCAATCGTCGCGATATTCCTGGAGGCACAGGATATCAGGTTTTTCCTGGGTTACCATTTTCAATAACCCTTGAACGCTCGATTTCCCTTCATTATCTATGAGGGATCTTACGTTGTAGCTTATAAGTTGGGTTGCAAAATCGTAGTGGATGGGTTGATCGCTTCGAACCTGAATATATCTGAAGGCCATTGGTGTTGCAGGAACGAGAAGGATGAGATGAATCAAACTAAACCAACGTCTTCGGAGTATCCAGAGGATGAGCAAAATCGCATTGATTATAATGAAAACAGGAAAAGCCAGACCAAAAAAGGCAGGGAGCCAATACTGGTCGGGAGGGATATATGGAGAGAGCAGAGAAATAAGTAATCCTCCGGCCGAAATTATTGAAATGAGCCGCAGAATCCAACCACCTGCTGAAGGCTTTCTTCGTTTGGAGCTTGTTATTTTTCTTTTTTTAAATGCCATAAAAATCAATAGTCATTTTTACTGGCTCTAAAAAGGATTTCTTTCTCGCGTTCAGTCAGGCTCTGATATCCCGATTCCTTAATTTTATCCAGAATACGGTCAATTTCTTCCTGACGTTGCTTTTTCTCTATGTTATACTGTTCATCGGTTTTGATGGTACTGCTACGATAAGTCACCTTGGGTTTGGGTCTGAACCATGAAGCCGGGTCAAACTTCGGCAAAAGTTTGTGTCTGAAGAGAGTAATATAAATATATCCAAAAAGGAATCCACCCATATGGGCCAGGGGCCCACCAGGATTGCTGGAGCTAATCATTAAAAAATCAAGAGCGAAAAGGCCCAATGCAAGCCAGATAAGCCGTATTCTTCCAAAAAAGAGCAGATGCAGAGAATAATTAGGCAAATAGAAAGCAATAGCACTAACCACAGCCATCACCGAGGCAGAAGCACCAATTAGTCTGGCATTTTCGGCCATATTAGTCAGGCCTGGAAAAATATTGAAGGCGAGCAAGTAAACGAGGTATCCACTAACACCACCCATCAGATAGACCCAGAGAAGCCTGCGACCTGAAAGGTATTCCGTAAAAAGCAGGCCCATCCAGTAGAGCCACAAGAGATTAAAGAGCAGATGTATGAAATCGAAATGTACAAAGTTGTAGGTGATGAGGGTCCAAAAGCGTTCGGGAATAAGCATAGGATTAGCAGGCGCACCCAACCATTCGAGAACAAATGTTAATATATCTGGCGAAGATGAGCCAGACAACAGGGTAATTACCCTTAAAAGACTTATAATGACCCATATACCTGTATTAATCAGGATAAGGCGGGGAAGGGTTTCTTTTCGCCTCAGAAAGGCCTTTAACTGTTGCCATGGTGAAGAATAGTATGTGTACATAGTCTGATGGGCTTATTAATAATACATCCGGCTTCTCCATCTTCGAATCAGCAAATATCCAAATATCATTCCTCCCAGATGGGCAAAATGGGCTACATTGTCTCCATGGCCACTTATACCAAAATAAAATTCTAAAGCACCATAAATGATTACAAACCATTTGGCTTTAATAGGAAACAGAAAATAGATATAGAGTAAGGTATTAGGGAAGAGCATTCCATAAGCCAGAAGTATTCCAAAGACGGCTCCACTGGCGCCAACAGTGGGTATATCCATCTTTGTGGTTACCAATTTGCCCAGTGCCTGAATTGCTTCATGAGCCAATCCATTGTCACTTGGAGCAAGGCTCCATGTGTTTATAAATTCATTGAGCCATAGAGGGTTGTATAATCCTTCAAAGTTATTTCCGATTATCACTTCAAAATCAACAGGATTGGGTTTGAGTATAAATTTACTTATCTCGGCGTCGAGGGTCCAAAATTGGTAATACATCACCAGAATATGAACAAGAGCTGCACCTATACCTGTCACCATGTAATAGGTGAGAAATCGTTTGGGACCCCACACTTGCTCGAGAATATTGCCAAACATCCACAGGGCAAACATGTTGAAAAAAATGTGGGCAAAATTGGCATGCATAAACATATATGTCACCAATTGCCAGGTTCTGAATTTGTCGGAGGCAGGGTAATATAAAGCAAGCCATTCTGTTGGATCGAACTGGCCCCGGGTAAACGATATAATTGAAAATGTCCCAATAAAGAAAAGTGCATTGATAATCAATAAGTTTTTAACTACCGGGGTAAGCCCGCCAAAGCCCGATGGCCGATAATATCCGTTTGTCATTGATTTAAATTATGATTAAAACAAAATTAAGCATTGAAATCTTATTTGAAAAGCTGGCTAAGCTCTTCCTCACTAACAATCCTTACGATATTTTTTCCCGAAGGACTTACTGAAGGCATTGAGGTAGCAAAAAGGCGGTCGGTCAGCGAACGCATTTCTTCCTGTTTATAAATTTTCAGCTGTCGAAACGCCATATTTAGAGCTAAAGATCGTGCGACGGGAATCCTGAGGTCGGCTGTTTCTACATCTCCCTGATTTATAATTGCATGCACAATATTCTCAATAACATTCTGAATATCGGAAACTGCCATACCTTGAGGAATACCTTGTACTACAAAGGTATTTGGGCTCAAATTATCGAGGGTAAAGCCCATTTTGCTGAGCAAAGGTTTTGCCTGAGTCAACAATTCTGCCTCGGCTTGGCTGAAATGAAGGTTATACGGAAAAAGCAACTGTTGCGACCCCAGTCCTCTATTATCTAATGCACTTATGATTTCTTCGTAGTATATTCTTTCCCAGGCCTTTTCAATATCAATGATCATCATGCCCGATTTGACACTGGTAATAATATAATGAAGAGATATTTGGATAAAGGGCTTTTCCTGATTTACCTCAGGGGTTTCCGATTGCACAAACCCGGGGAGAATTTCCGTGCTGTCTTTGTCTTGCTGGCTAGGTTTGTAAAGTTGTTCCCATTGCGACTTAGTGCGACTTTCGGAGAGATTACGACCCGGACTACTGGTGTTAAATGGATTGTAATCGGGGTTAACTTTAATTTCAGGGGGCCGTATGGGTTGACCAGCCTTGGGTTCAGGAATATCGAAAGGAAGGATGGTATCGAAATCGAGCTGACTGGCCAGGCTCACCTGTCCGATAGCTTTTCGTACCGCCGCTTTTAAAATGCCATAAATAGGCTGTTCATCAATAAATTTAACCTCAGTTTTGGTTGGATGAATATTCACATCAATACGGGAAGGGTCAACTTCAAGATATATAAAATAGGAGGGATAATTTCCCTGAGGAATCAAGCCTTCGTAAGCAGCTTCAATGGCGTGCTGGAAATAGGCAATTTTAACGTAACGGCCGTTGGCAAATAAAAACTGCTCTCCTCGTATTTTGCGTGAATGCTCAGGTTTAGAGACAAAGCCATGTATGTTTATCAGCTGGGTTTTTTCTTCCACCAGAATGATTTTTTGATTAAGGTGGTTACCCAGCAATTGTACGATGCGTTGCCGTAGATTGCCTTTACTGAGATTATAGATGACCCTGCCGTTGCTTTGAAGGCTGAATTGAATTTGAGGATAAACCAGTGCTACGCGTTGAAACTCTTCAATAATATGACGCATTTCCACCGGATCGGATTTGAGGAAAGCCCTTCGGGCAGGGACATTGAAAAAAAGATTTTTAATTGAAAACGAAGAACCTGCCAGGCACTGAACAGGTTGTTGATCTTTCACTTCGGTGCCTTCAATTAAAACCAAGGTACCTAATTCATCTTCATGCCTGCGGGTGCGTAGTTCAATTTGCGCAATAGCTGCTATGCTGGCCAACGCTTCGCCTCTGAATCCAAGGGTACGAATGGCAAAAAGGTCGTTAGCCGACCTTATTTTGCTGGTGGCGTGCCGCTCGAAACACAAACGGGCATCGGTGGGGCTCATGCCGCAACCATCGTCAACTACCTGAATAAGGGTTTTACCGGCATCGCGGATAATCAACTGAATGCTCTGTGCCCCTGCATCCACGGCATTTTCGAGTAGCTCCTTGACGGCCGAGGCAGGTCGCTGAATGACCTCTCCCGCAGCTATTTGATTGGCTACTGCCTCGGGTAACAGCTGAATAATGCCTGTCATTACCAAACAAAGAAAATAAAGTAAAGCAAACCGAGAATGATGAGCAGGTATACCATCAACTGTAGGGTGTTAGCCCTGTTCTTGCGTCGGTGAGCTCTCCAACGCGAGTCCATTTCCCGACGAAACTTTGATGTTTCTTCTACTGGTTTTTCATTGTTCTGCTTCTCCTCGTCCGGATTATAATAAACCGGCTGGTAGCTGTATCCTTTGGGCTTGGGTGTATGTAAAAATTTTAATCTCATTGGTTTTTATTTCCTTTGAATGTGCAAAAATACACAATAAGAAGGGATGCTTTGGCGGTCGTACATGCACCACGTAGCAATTACTTATTTTTGCGCAAATTTTTCTCAGATGAATTCAGAACGTTTGAAAAAAATCATTGTGGTGGGAGATAGGGTATTGATAAAACCCAAAACAGCCCAGACCACTACCAGGGGCGGACTGGTGCTTCCCCCGGGTTATTCCGAAAAAGAAGAAATTCAAACAGGTTACGTCATTAAAACCGGACCGGGGTATCCGGTTCCCATACCCGGAGAAACCGATTCAGAACCTTGGAAAAAGAAGGATGAGCAACCCAATTATATTCCCCTGCAAGCCAAACCAGGTGATTTGGTGGTTTTTATTCAAAAAGGTGCAGTTGAAGTGGTTATTGATGGAGAAAAATACTATGTGATAAATCATAATGCCATATTATTGATTGAACGCGATGAAGGTCTTTTCGATTAAGTTTTTATTACCTGTGTTGATGCTGCTGTTGAGCTATTCCTGCAAGTGGCATCGACCCGATAATGCTGATGCCATTTTTCAGCCTGATACGGTTTTTCGCGTTCGACATGCAAAGCTTTTCAAAATTGGCAGTGTTGAAGGCCATCGCGCTGCCATAGTGTTGGATCCCTGGGACAGCACCCGCGTGTGGGCAAGATATATTATTGTAACCCACAATGAGAATTATCAAGCCCCCGAGGGATACATAGCTGTTTCTCAGCCTATAAGATCTGTTGCAACAAGTTCATCTACCCTGTTTAGTCATTTACAAGGCTTGGGTTGTTTGAATCTGCTGGCAGGCGTAACCGATACGGCTTATGTTGTAAATCCTCTGGTGAAACTTCGTATCCGAAAAGGATTGGTTACAGAGATAGGGGTTGGTAATCAGATTTTCGACGAACAACTCATAGCTACTGACCCCGATGTTGCCTTCTTTTCACTTTTTCCAGGGCTTAACTTCGATAAATTTAATAAAGTTGGAATCGAAGTTCTTCCACTGGCTGATTATCTTGAATCTACCCCTTTAGGAAGGGCAGAATGGATTAAATTTAGCGGGCTCATTCTTGGAAAAGAAAAAGAAACCGACAGTATTTTCAATGAGATTGAGTCAAATTACTTAAAGATAAAGTCTATAGCACAGAAGGCCAAAACCCGGCCCCGCATTGTCGATGGATTGATGGAAGGTGGCACATGGTATGTATCTGCCGCTCAAAGTTATATGGCCTGCCTTTATAGCGATGCCGGCCTTGATTATGTATTCAATGATAAAAATGGAACAGGAAGTATACCTCTGGGTTTTGAGGAGGTTTTAAACCGTGCCCGGGAGGCTGAGTATTGGCGCATTCTCAAGGGGGGGCCTGGTTTGAGCAACCGCAATGAATTATTGCAGCTCGATTCTCGTTATCGGCTGCTGAATGTTTTCCACAATGGCAAAATACTTTTTTGCAATGTTTCGAAAGTTCCGGTTTATGAGGAAGGAAATACACGCCCCGACCTGCTCTTGGCAGATCTGCTTTATCTCACCCATCCGGAATTAAATCCTGAATATCAACCTGTTTATTATCAACTGTTGCCATGAGTTCTGCATACCCTACCATTCGAAGGCAGAGTTGGTATCGCAAAGCCCTGTTTGCAAGCTTATGGCTGTTGCTGCTCCTGCTTTTTCTATTTAATTTAAAAATGGGTTCCATTAGTTTTGAATGGAGTGAAGTTTTAAATTTTATCAAGGGAGGAGATGGAAATGCACGTTGGTTGATAATCAAAGAAATAAGATTTCCTGGCGCGATAGCAGCAGCTTTAGCCGGAGCTGCCTTGTCTGTGGGTGGACTGCTAATGCAGACTTTATTTCGCAATCCACTTGCTGATCCTTCTATCCTGGGTGTCAGTTCCGGTGCCAGTCTTGGCGTGGCATTAATGACTCTGGCTGCCGGGCAGCTGGCAGGCACCTCAGTTCTCAATGCCGGCCTTTTGGGACAATTTGGAATCATCATTGCTTCCTTTGTCGGGGCTTTGGGAGTTATGCTGCTCATCATGGCTTTTGCTTACCGAATGCAATCAGCCACTCGCTTGCTGATACTTGGCGTGATGATTGGTTACTTAAACTTTTCTGCAATCAGTTTCCTTCAATTTTTCAGTCTTTCGGAAGATCTGAAGTATTATGTTGTTTGGGGTCTGGGCAGTTTTTCCTCAGTGACCCTTGCGCATATACCCATTTTATCCGTTACTGTCGGGATAGCTCTGATTGCCAGCCTGATGCTTGTAAAACCTCTCAATATACTATGGCTAGGCGAATCTATTGCCTCCAGCCTGGGCATTCAGGTTGGTAAGACGCGATTATGGATAGTTCTGGTCTCTGGATTTCTGACCGCTGTTGTTACTGCTTTTTGTGGCCCTATAGCTTTCATAGGGTTGGCTGTGCCTCATCTGGCACGCTCTCTCGTAGCCTCAGCCGACCATCTGCTACTTATTCCACTCTCAATATTGCTCGGAGCCAACCTTGCCCTGGCTGTCAATCTGGTTGCGCGATTACCGCTATTTGGTGGGGCCCTTCCGGTAAACGCGCTCACGGCTCTCGTTGGTGCGCCTGTAGTCCTTGTATTTCTCTGGAAACAGAAAAACCTGTAAAATCAAGTGGCAGACATGAAGAAATACCAGCGGGAAACTCCGGGGATGAAAATGCAAGGTGACAGCACTGTGCTTAAAACTGTTGACCTCTCGGTAGGATATCGTAGCCCTATTTATGTCGTTTCCCGAGGAGTGAATCTGGAACTCAAAAAGGCTTGTTTATATTGCCTTATCGGACCTAACGGTTCGGGGAAATCCACTTTGATTCGCACTTTGGCAGGGTTGCTTCCGCCGCTTGAGGGGTATATTTTTCTTGGAGAAAAAAATCTTTTAAGCTACAAGCGACAAGAATTGGCCTGCCAGGTTGCAGTTGTATTTCCTGAGGGGAAGGCTTTATCAGCTATGACAGCTTTTGAGGTTGCTGCTTCTGGCCGTTCTCCTCACAGTGGATTTTTAGGAAGGTTGATGCACACGGATAAGGAAATCGTGTGGAATGCTCTTAAAATCGTCGGCGCCGAGTCCCTGGCTTATCGTTTTTATGACCGATTAAGCGATGGCGAAAAACAAAAAATCTGGATAGCAGCTGCTCTAGCCCAACAGACCCATCTCATATTGTTGGATGAACCAGCTGCATTCCTTGATTTTCCAAGCAGGGTAGAGCTTTTACATATGCTTCTCGAACTTGCTCATAAACAGGAGAAAACTATTTTGCTATCTACCCACGATGTGGCACTTGCTCTAAGGCTTGCCGATCAACTGATTGTTGCCGGATTTAATAAGCCTTTCTTACTGACAAGCCCTGAAGAGGCCATCAACTCGGGGATAATTCCTTCCTATTTCGACAGGTCCGATATGGTCTATAATTCTTTGATTTATGATTTTGAGCCGGAGGGCAGGAGCCTGGTTCCTGTTGAGGTTCGTTTTGAAGCTTCCGAGCCCTTGGCATGGAGTCTTTTTATGCAACGACACGGCTTGCGTATTGCTAAAGAGAATGAGACGCCTGCTATGGAAATTACCGTAAAACAAGGGGGAAAATTTGTATTAAATGTATGTAGCAAAATTTATATATTTGATGGCCTGAATTTGTTAAGCCAACATCTCCGTCATGATGAACCTACACTCCTGGGGCCATTTTTTAAAATATAATTTTTGGGTATTTCTATTAGTAGCCGGAGACCTGATGTATGCCCAAGATAGTCCCCCATGTATTCCTGTTGTTTTGGATGGCTTTACCACAGAATGGCCCTCTCTGGAAAAAACATCTGATACATCTGCAATGGTTGTTACCTGCACAGATGCTTTAGGTGATGGAAAAGATATTGACATTACAGCAATACAGGTTACTAACGACGAAAATAATATTTACTTCCGCATAGTCTTTAATAAACCTTATCCACTGGGAGAAAACAATTCTTTGTTTCTTGAATTGGACACAGATAATAATCCTGCAACAGGTTACCGTTTAAATGGTATTGGATGCGAGCTTGGGTGGCAATTTGGACAGCGTCTGGGTTATTACAAAGACTCAGAGACTGCCGATCTCACTCCCCATAAAGATCTGGGTTTTTCTTTTGTACCTCCTTTTACGGCTCGTGAATACGAAGTTGCTCTTTCTTTAAATGCTGAACCCAAGCCGGGTATAAAGCTTTTCCGCTCGGATACCATTAAGATTTTATTGTGGGATAGAATAGAAGGAGGAGAATTGGTTCCAGATATAGGTAAGCAGTTTACTTATATCCTTCACAGAAATTGTCGCAATGCTGTTGTTTTACCCAAAATCAAAACCAGGCAGGAAAATGCTTTCCGTATTTTGAGCTGGAATATATACAACAACGGAATAACTGACTCCACTCGCAGCCAGGATTTTTATAAAGTACTCCAATTGCTCAAACCAGATATCATCAGTTTTATTGAATGCTGGAAAACTTCGGCTCGGGAAGTAGATTCAATCTTGAAAATAATTCTTCCCGGAAAATGGTTTGTCAAAAAATACGGAGAGGGAATCATTTTGGCCTCGCGATTTGAAATAAAAAATGTAATTCCTGTAAATCCTGGAGCAAACGAGAATATCGTGGGTTTTAAGCTGCAAATAGGAAATGAAGAGCTGATGTTTTTCAGTTGCCATTTAAGTTGCTGTTATTTCGATGCAGAACGTATTATCGAAACCCAGGCTTTGATGGCCATAATAAACAAAGAAGCTACATACCAGGATGGAAAAATTAAGATGCCAATTATCCTGGCTGGCGATTTCAATATCGTGGGATCGGCTATTCCCTACGAAAATCTTACCACAGGCAGGCTGCACCTTAGCCAAAAACCTATCCTGCGCGACTTAGTCCCCGTGCAGACAGACCGCCCATTTGCCATTACCTGGCGCGATTACAATAAAATTTTTTCCCCCGCCCGCCTCGACTACATTTTTTATTCTCCCGTAAACCTTTTGCCTGTTCATTCCTTTATTTTAAATACTTCTTTATTAAGTCGTGAAACTCTTCTTGAAACAGGTCTCGATCCTAACATTATGTCTCGTTGTTCCGATCATCTTCCGTTAGTGGCAGATTTTCAAATTATTAAAAGGAAATAATTTACTTATGAAATCTTCATGTGTTCTAATCACCCTGCTGGGTTTGTTAATTACTTTTCAATCTTGCAATATGAAAGACAAGGCAGACTATATTGTCCTCAATGCCAGAGTTTACACCTCCGACAGCACCTCCCCCCAGGTAAGCGCCTTTGCAGTAAAAGATGGCATGTTTCTGCGTGTCGGATCCTCCGATGAAATTCAAAATCTTTTTCAGACCAAAGAAACGATTGACCTGAAAGGAGCATACGTATATGCGGGCTTTATGGATGCCCATTGCCATTTCAAGGGATTGGGGGAGATGCTTTATCGTTGGGCTGACCTGCGAGGTTGTCGCTCGATGGAAGAAATAATTGAGCGATTGAAAAAATTCAGAGCCGATCACCCTTCAGAATGGTTACTCGGAAGGGGTTGGGATCAGAATCTTTTTTCCGATGGACAATTTCCGGATAATGAAGCGCTTAACAAAGCTTTTCCGGGTGTTCCTGTTTATTTGGTACGTATCGACGGTCATGCAGCTCTTGTAAGCGATGAAGCCATTCTTAGGGCAGGAGAAAATTTGTTGAACAACACCTCTGGCGGGCAAATATTGAAAAAAAACGGAAAGCCCACCGGTGTCCTGATTGACCTTGCCATGGAGCCTGTCAGGTCGTTGATACCGGCTATGAATGAACAAGAACTTGAAGCCGCCCTCTTCACAGCCCAGCAGGAATGCCTGCGCAATGGTCTGACTGCCGTATGCGATGCCGGCTTGGATGTACATAACATTCGGCTTATTGAAAAGCTTCAACAACAAGGAAAACTTAAGCTTAGGATTTCGGCCATGCTAGATCCTACTGATGAAACTTTAAATGAATTTCTTCCTAATGGTAAATATTTTACGGACAGATTAGCCGTTACTGCAATAAAACTTTATGCTGATGGGGCCTTGGGAAGCAGGGGAGCCTTGTTGCTTGAACCTTATGCTGACCAAAAAGAAAGTACGGGTATTGCAGTTACTTCACCAGAAAAAATCCGAAGTGTCTGCCAAAGAGCCCTGGAGAGTGGCTATCAGGTTTGTACGCATGCTATTGGCGACTCGGCCAACCGACTGGTGCTCGACATTTATGCAGAATATCTCAAGGGTTCGAACGACCTGCGCTGGCGTATTGAGCATGCTCAGGTAGTGGACCCTGCCGATATGGAAAAGTTCCATCGTTTCAGCATCATCCCTTCTGTGCAACCCACTCATGCCACTTCCGACATGTCATGGGCTCCGTTGCGCCTGGGTAATCGTATAAAGTATGCCTATGCCTATCGCCAGCTTCTTTTTCAGAATGGGTGGATTCCATTGGGCACTGATTTCCCCATTGAAGAGGTGAGCCCCATGCTTACTTTTTATGCTACTGTTTTTCGAACCGATGCACAGGGCAAACCTGCCGGAGGATTTCAACCCGAAAATGCCCTCTCTCGAGGGGAAACCCTCCTGGGCATGACCCTATGGGCAGCCCAAGGTTCTTTCCTTGAACATCAGATAGGAAGTATTTCGCCCGGGAAGAAAGCCGATTTTGTGGTGCTGGATACCGACCTGATGAATGCCTCACCCCAACAAATACTCCACGCGAGAGTACTTGAGACCTGGATAGAGGGTGAACGTGTATTTAAGCTTCCTGCACATGATTAAACGCCTTAAAACCATTCAGTTTCTGGTTTCTGAACGAAAATTGCAGGAGGCAGATGAGGAGATATCAGCGCTTGACAATGAACATCAGGCGCTTAAAGAAGAAATATCCCGATTATTAGAGCTTCGAGATTTTGAGGCTCTCGAAGATATTCTCTCACGGTATATTCATGAGCTGTCGTTACCCTCAAAGGGTGAACCTTTTATCATCGGCCTGAGAACCAACCTTGCGCTCCTGAGCACGCGTTTATCTGTTGCTCTTAATAAAAAAGCTGACCTCCAACGACAAATCAATGCATTCCGGCAACGACACAACAGTGAATTGGGCATGCTCATGGGTGACATTTTACGGCTTCAGATGGATCTGTTTTATCTGCGTCAGCAAAAAGACGCCCGTTATCACGAAGCCTTCAGGCAAGCGCAAAAAGATTATTCATCGTTTGAAAATCAACAAAAACATATTTCAAAGGAAAGGCCACTCTTTGAGACTAGCCGGGAAGAAAGAAACCGGTTGCGAAAGCTTTACCGGGAGGCCAGCAAACGCTGTCACCCCGACATGGTAGCCCCTGAAATGCGTGAAGAAGCCCGGCAATGGTTTATCGAACTCAACAATGCTTATTTGTACAACGATATCCGTAAGGTTGAGGAAATTTATCAATTATTATCTAATGGCCTTTTCACTGAAAATAAGGAAAATGTAAAAGGTGAAACCAGCCTTCTCGAAGCTCGTATCAACAGACTGAAAGTTGAGATTATGCGGGTGGAAGAAGAAATCAAGGAAATGATGTCGAGCCCGGTATATAAAACCATCCGGCAGATCACCGATTTTGATGCATATTTTGCTGAGCTCAGGGCTAAATTGGAAAGAGAATATGAGTTAATAAAACAGGAATATGAGCGGGAATCTGCAGAAAAAAGACTATGAACTGGATCTTTACCATGCCAACGTATTGGTAAGCCTCACCGACCAACTGTTAGTAAAAGCTTCGGAACGAGACCCAGGCCAGCTTCCCATGTTTCGCTTCAATAACCTGCACAATGGCTGTTCCCAATTCCCTAATCTGATTACAAAACCCCGTTTAGCCTATACATTTTACGACCTTTATACGGTTCATTCCAGCCCGGTGGTTCATCAAGGAAGGCTGTATTTCGGTGCCGACAGCAAAGCTTTGTTCTGCCTCGATGCTCTCACTGGCACTGAAATCTGGCGTTTTAAAGTACAGGCCGAAATACGTTCTACACCTCTTATCCATGGCCAGTTTATCTATTTTGGATGTTTCGACCATTATTTTTATTGCCTTAATGCAGAGAAAGGTTCCCTGCGCTGGAGATTTCAGACCGGTGATTGGATTTTTTCTTCACCGGCAATACTATCTGGAGTAGTATATTTCTCAGGGATGGATGGAAAGCTTTATGCCCTCGACAGCTACAACGGAAAACTTATTTTTCAGGTATCTACAGGCAACTGGTGCATTGCAAGTCCTACTATTATCGAAGGCAAGGTAATATTGGGCAGCCGCGATGGCTCTCTCTATGCTTTCGATACTGCATCGGGAAGTGTTGTGTGGAAAAGCCCACTTCAAGGCCCTGTTCATGCCACAGCAGCTATTTTCAACCGAAAAATTTTCGTAGGGGATACCCGGGGAGTTTTTTATTGCTTGGATATCGACCAGGGGAAGATATTTTGGGAATTTGCCGCCTCAGGTGCCATATTCTCCTCTGCTGCGGTCAGTGGTTCGTACTGTGTTTACGGAAACAAAAAGGGTGAGCTTACTTGCCTCGATCCCGATAGCGGACATTTGAAATGGCAGGTAAAATGCAAACGAGCCATCCACTCCAGCCCTGTCATCGCGGGTGATTCGGTCTTATTTGGCTGCGATGATGGTATTTTCTATAACCTCAATTTGCACAACGGTCAGATTATCTGGATTTTTCCAACTAACGACATTATCCGGTCGTCGGCATGGGTTGAAAATGACAGAATCTGGTTTGGCGGATTAAAGCTTTATTGCATCGAAAATGATTACATTTATTTGATATAGCCTGAATTTTACCTGTTTATCGCATCCCCGCTGCTTAATTTTAGCATTCTCTTTGGAAATACTTTATAGCTGAATTCATTAATAAACCCAATACTTTAGGCATTACCACACCTTTTTTACCTTCGATTTTTTTTAAACAATTACACTTTTGGGTTAAACAAATAGTTATTTAGATTGCTTGCAGAGAATTATACAAAGTATTGAATCTAAAAAGCATCTTGGGGCTTATAAATATATTCATAACCAAACTCGTCAGCCATTTCCAGAAATTTTTTTGCCTTGTCGGGTCCATATTTCGACAAGCTTTTGAGTATTTTTTCGAAAGGCTTGGGTTGGTCTGGTTTTTCTGAGGATTTGGAGAAGAATTTATCGGCAAAACACACTAACCTTTCTTCAACGGTTAATGGCACCATATCACGGCGAGGTAATGGCAATTGTTGTTCATCAATATCCTGAATAGTTATACCCACCCCTGTATGTCGCTCGCAGATAGGTGCGATTTCATGAAGTCCTTCCTTTTCAAGAATTTCTCTGCCCAAATAACCATGGCAGATGTAAGGAAATTCACCCTGGCAACCAATTTCTGGAGCATTAACCTTAATAATGCCGATATCGTGCAAAAGGGCCATTGCCTCTACTTTATCTTCTTCGAGATTCAGTTGTGGATGATGTCGGAGAATAAGCAAGGCTGTTCTTGCAACGGCTTCTACATGAATAATATAATAGGCCCTTGCTGGATGTCCCTCAGGAAAGTACCGATGAATAAGGCTGTAGGCCAGTTGTCGGTCTATTCTCATTTTTAGCTGGATTTAAGAAATTAACCCACAATCTCTTTCTTTGTTTAAAGTTCAGAAATTCATATTTCTGAAACTAAATCTTACCAGAAAATACCATGAAGGCCCCGGAGTAGTATATCCTTCCAAATGAGTCTGACTGAAGTTAACGCCCAACATTGGCTCTAATGAGACATTGTCGTTGAATCGGAGGTCGAACCCTGCATTGAGAAATCCGCCGAAACCTATTCCCCCTTGATAAATATCGTATTGCGGGTCTTGAGAATAAGGCCCGGTAGGGTGTTCGCCTGCGTATTTTATGCTGTATTCCAGATTTTTAATCCGGATCATGTTTTTCAATACTTTGACATTATTCATACTCAATCCGGCTTCTATAAAAGTATGATAGGCGGATTCTGAAGGAAAATCATAACGATATCCCAGGTCGATATATGTACGGCTTTCCTGGCCCATGATATCGCATTCCAGATAAGTGGGTTCGAGGCTGTAGCCGGAAGGCAGGTCAAGATTGAGCAGAAAAATGTCGGAGGCTGTAAAACGGCTGTAAGCTGTTTGAGCGAATAAGGAAGAATAGGCAGAAAACTGATATCTGGCAAAGAAACCTACACTGAAATTGGGTTGGTAATTCATGTTGCCGGGTAAATCGTAGCTTGTATAATTGTATCCGATGTGTTGAACAATCTGGGTTTTATAATACTGATTATCAACAACTAATGAAATTTTATTGTCATTTTGCGAAGACCCATTATAAAAACCCGCTGGTTTTCCGTAAGGAAGAATCATCCCTGTATTCAGCCCAAAGTGCCAGCCTAATTCAGGATTCGTTTCTTTCTCTTCCTGGGCCTGGGTTTTGCCCGATATTTCGAGCAGGAGGCAAATCAGTATAAAATGAAGCGTTTTTTTCAATTGAAAGCCCATATTAGCCACAAGCTAAAGTGTTGTTAGGTCCGTTAATTGTTTTCCATTAGCTTAAGCACTTTCTGAGCAATGCGTTCTGGGGTGAACCCGAGAAAGTCCTCCAGCACATTGTACGGAGCTGAGAAACCAAAGTTTTCCATGCCAATTACCTTGTGGGTAAATCTATACCAGGTATCGGCTAGTCCGGCAGTGACAGCAATTACCGGAATGCCGGCGGGGAACATTTGATTTCTCGATTCGGGATGCTTTTCGAAATGTTCCAGAAGTAAACCGGAGGAGGGGCATGAAACCACCGAGGTTTTCTTTCCATGGTTTTTTAGAATTTCTGCTACTTTAACCAGTAGGCCAACTTCGGAACCATTACCCAAAAGAATAATTTCTGGTTGTGAATCGGAGATGGAAAGGGTGTAAGCTCCATTGCCGGCTTTTCTGGCCTCTTCGCGGCGGACCGTTCCATTTGCAGTGGGAAGCTCATCGAGGTCCTGACGGGTAAAGATGAGGGCGGTAGGCCTGTCTTTATTTTCAAGGGCAAAATTCCAGGCATAAAGGGTTTCGGCCCAGTCGGCAGGGCGAAGAGCAATAAGGCTTGCCTTGTGACTATGGTTTTTCAGGCTTTCGAGCAACCTGATCTGCGCTTCCTGTTCCACAGGCTGATGTGTGGGGCCATCTTCTCCAACCCTGAATGAATCGTGCGTCCACACATAAATGACTTGCTGTTGCATCAGGGCAGCCAGTCGAATGGCAGGTTTCATGTAATCGGAGAAAACGAAGAAGGTTCCACACACCGGGATAATTCCCCCATGTAAGGCCATACCATTGGCAAGGGCAGCCATGGTAAGTTCAGAGACACCCACGTGGAGAAAGCCTCCAGTAAAATCTCCTTTTTTCAGGGGTTTACTGTTTTTCAGGAAGCCATCGGTACGGTCGCTGTTGGCCAGATCGGCCGACATGACAACCATGTTTTCAATTCTGCCACTGAAAAACATCAACATTTCGGCTGAGTTTACACGTGTAGCAGCCCGGGTTTTAAGGGTTAATTCATCCCAGGGTATATCGGGTAATTTTTTTGAAAACCAGGCCTCGAGTTTTGCAGCCTGCTCTGGGTGTTGCAAAGCCCAGGCTTTTTCCTCTTCTTTGGCCTGGCGTGCAGCGATTTCTTTTTTATGCAGTATCTCGGTGTATAAGGCTTTAACATCATCGAACACTCTGAATGGATCCTGCGGGTCGCCGCCAAGGGAGCGTATGGTAAGACTAACATCCGCTCCGGCTTTGCTTATAGGTTGGCCGTGGGTGCTGGTAAGTCCTTCGAGTGGGCTCCCGTCGGCAGCTTTAATACCTTTACCCATCACACTGTGTCCAATAATAAGGGTGGGAGCTTCGGTTTCGGCCCAGGCAGTTTGCAAGGCTTCGCGAATTTGCTGAGGATTGTTGCCGTCAATTTCAATGACTTTCCATCCCCAGGCCCTGTATTTCATAGCAGTATCTTCGTCGGTCACTTCATCCACCATTGTAGAGAGCTGCACCTTATTGGCATCGTAGTACATAATCAGGTTGTGCAGACCTAAAAAACCAGCAATACGACCTGCCCCCTGAGCAATTTCTTCCTGAATGCCCCCATCGGAGATAAAAGCTACTGTTTTATGTTCTATGGTTTTTCCGAATCTTGCGGCGAGGAAGCGCTCTGCAATGGCAGCACCAACGGCCATAACATGTCCTTGTCCGAGAGGGCCGGAGGTGTTTTCTACCATTCGGGCCACGTCAACTTCGGGGTGTCCAGGTGTTGTGGAATGTAATTGTCTGAAATTCTTAAGGTCGTCCATCGAATAGCGACCCAGCAGTGCCAGCTGAGCATACAACATGGGCGACATATGCCCGGGATCGAGGAAAAATCTGTCGCGCGCAGGCCAGAAAGGATCGGAGGGATCAAATTTCAAAAAATCGCTATACAAAATGTGGATAAACTCTGCAGCGCCCATGGCCCCTCCGGGATGACCCGATTTGGCTTTCTCTACCATTGCCACGGCTAATATTCTGATATTATCGGCTGCCCGCCTGTCGAGAGAAATCGAAGTCATTCAATGATGTTTTAATTTTGGCGCAAAGGTAGGGCAATGGAATGAATCATGCTAACCAATCCATGTATTCTGCCTCTTTATGCAATATAATATCGATAAAGGAGTTAATTTTACCTCATGGAACTATATGCCCGTAAACGAAGATGGAAATGGCTGCTTTTGCTGGCAGCTTTCATGATTTTTGGGGGAACTTTTATTTATACCAGCCATTTGGTTGAAAAAGTTAGGACAGAGGAGCAAAAGAACCTCAGGCTGTGGGTCGATGCAGTCAACCGTAAGGCGCAAATGGTCAGCTATACTGAGTCATTTTTCCGGCAGATTAAAGAGGAAGAACGGCGTCGTGTGGAATTGCTGGCCGGTGCATATCGCCGCCTGGCTACTTCAGAGGATATGGCCGACTTAACTTTCTTTCTGGACATGATTGAAAAAAACAAAACCATCCCTGTTGTTCTTACCGATTCTCACCGTAACATCCAGGGTGCAGCGAATGTGGATTTCGATTTGAAGAAAGTAAAACGGTTGGAAGGTGAGATACTTGAACAATTCAGCAAATACCCCCCCATACCTTTTGAATACCTGAAAGGACGCACACACTATCTTTATTATACCGATAGCCGTCTGTTTTCCGAATTACAGGAAGTACTCAACGACTTGGATCGGTCTTTTATTGATGAAGTAGTGGTGAATTCGGCAAGTGTTCCGGTTTTGATCACAGATAGCCTGCGCTCCAGGATATTAGCACAAGGCAATATCGATAGCGTTCTTCTCAGGCAATATCCTTCGGTTGAAGCCTTGACAGATTTTTTGAAAAGCGAAAACGAACCCATACGTATCACGCTATCTCAATATGGCACCTGTTATGTTTTCTACCGCGATTCTTATTTACTCACGCAGTTGCGATATTTCCCATTTGTACAATTGGGCATTATCGGATTGTTTTTAATGGTCGCTTATTTTCTTTTCAGTACTGCCCGCCGCAGTGAGCAAAACCAGGTGTGGGTGGGAATGGCTCGCGAAACGGCTCATCAGTTGGGAACCCCTATGTCGTCGCTTATGGCCTGGATGGAGCTCCTTAAAATGGAAGAGGTGCAACATCCCGCCATCCCCGAAATAGAAAAAGATATACGACGGCTCGAAACCATCACTGAAAGGTTTTCTAAAATTGGTTCAAAGCCCCAACTCGAAAACAATGATGTTTTGAAAATCATCAATGACTCTTTGGAATACCTGAAAACCCGGACCTCACGCAAAGTGCAGTATTTGGTGGATAACAAGACAGGTAAAAATTCATTACCCATTCCCTGTAATGTGTATTTACTGGAATGGGTCATCGAAAACTTGATAAAAAATGCCGTGGATGCCATGGGAGGCATCGGAACCTTTACGGTTGTCATACAGGAAGACCCCAAACATATTATTCTTGATTTTACCGATACCGGAAAAGGTATTCCTCGTTCGAAGCACAAAACCATTTTTCAGCCCGGGTATACCAGCAAGAAAAGAGGGTGGGGGCTTGGGCTTTCTTTGGCACGTCGCATTGTGAACGATTATCATAAGGGACGTATTTTTGTGAAAAATTCTCAACCAGGAGTGGGGACTACTATCCGGGTGATTCTGAAAAAGGACTGATATGGCAGGGCTATATATACATGTACCTTTTTGCCGCAAAAAATGTCCTTATTGCAATTTTTTTTCTGTTGTTTCACAGCGTTTAAGAAGAAATTTTGTTGAGACTTTAATAAATGAAGCTTCACAATGGGCCCCGACCTGGTCGTCGCTTGAATTTGAAACCCTCTATTTAGGCGGAGGTACGCCTTCTTTGCTTACTGAAGATGAAGTGAGGCCTTTATTGGAGAACCTTAGGAAATTTTTCAAATTTAGTGCACAGACCGAATTTACCTTGGAAGTAAATCCTGATGATATTAGCAAAGAAAGACTTTTACTTTGGAAGTCATTAGGCGTCAATCGCTTAAGTGTGGGTTTGCAATCCTTGGATGAGGAAGCGCTCCGTTTTCTTGAGCGATTACATTCACCTTTGGAGGCTTTGGAAAAACTAAGGCTTGCTCGCCGCCAGGGATTTTCAAATATCTCTGTGGATTTAATTTATGGCATTCCCGGACTTTCAAGAACTGCCTGGTTGCAAACGCTCGAGGATGTTTTTGAGTTTAGACCGCAACATATCTCGGCTTATGCCCTTACCCTCGAAGATAATACAATTTACGGAATACGGGTGAATAGAAATTTAGTATCTGCCCCCCCTGATAGTTTGGCGGTCGCTCATTTTCATTTGCTTAGACATAAAGCCCGCAGTCATGGATATCGTTTTTATGAAGTTTCGAATCTTTGTTTACCGGGTTATCATTCCAGGCATAACTCTGCCTATTGGAAAGGGACTCCTTACCTTGGACTGGGACCATCGGCGCATTCTTTTGATGGAAATAAACGCTGGTGGAATCCGGCTTCAATCGGCGAATGGGAAAAAATGGTTGATAAAAAAAGCATACCTGAAGCGGAATCCCTTACACCCACTATGCGTTTCAATGAGTACTTGATCACCCGGCTGAGAACACAAAAAGGGATACATATACCTGATTTTAAGCAACATTTTGAACATGAGGCTTTCGTACAGTTTTTTGAAAAAGTAAACAACCTTCCGGGCGGACACCTCACAATCACCCCCGAACATATTCGTATTCCTGTCCGGAATTTTTTAGTATCTGACGGCATAATCCGCAGGTTTATTATCGAAGATTAATATCTTTGGTTCCTCCAAAATTTCCTTTCGCTAATTTTGCAACCCCTACTTTTAAAAAACTTATTAATTTTATTCCACACAATTCGTTCTGTATGCACGTTTATCGTTTTAAGGTAACCACTGATACTATTGATGAATACATCAGGGAAATAGATATTGCGCCTTCACACACATTCGAAGATTTACAGAAGGCCATCATAGACTGTGCCCCATTGCGGCCCGACGAAAACACCCAGATGATGTTTTATACAACCAATGCCCG
>DDBO01000109.1 GCA_002332755.1 Bacteroidales bacterium UBA2030
ATATCATGCGTGAACTGGGCATTCGCTATGAGAGATAGAACGGTTTAGTTAATAAATGGGTTGGGGGCAAGAGGCTTGGCCTCTTGCCCCCAATTTCTTATAATAAGTGTGGGCTTCCCCTTGCGTTGTTATCTGTAATTTCAATTTGTTTTTTTCGTCATTCAGCCTTAAGTGAGGTTTGGTTTAATGACTTTAACGGGATACCTTTCAATTTGTATTCAGCCTGCCGTGTTAGCCTTTCTGGCTTTGGCTCAATGCCTTTTGGGGGAATGCATTTCAGTGCCCAATCCTGAAATTTATGGATAGGTCTTAATAAAATGTTATAAGGCTGAGGGCAAGCAAGCCATTTCCCTTATTACAGTAAAAGCTTTGGAGCTTGTCATAAAAAAAGGCCATCTCGGGTGAGACAGCCTTTCTATTCGATTATGCAATCTATTATTGCAATGTAAACTTAATAGGCATAGTGAATTGTACACGAACGGGTTTACCACGTTGTTTGCCGGGAATCCAACGAGGCATAGCTTTAACTACGCGAACGGCTTCTTCGTCGCAACCACCGCCAATACCCCTGAGAACGCGAACGGCCGTAACCCTCCCGTCGGTTTCTACAACGAAGGTTACGTAAACGGTGCCTTGAATGCCTGATTCGCGGGCCATTTGAGGATATTTAATATTGTCGCGCAGAAAAGCTATACGGGCTTCTTCTCCTCCAGGAAATTCAGGCATCGATTCAACCACCTGGAAGATTTCCTGTTCTTCAATAACTTCTTCTTCTGCTTTTTGAACAGGAACATACTCTTGTACCTGGGTTGTTTGTGTAGCCTCAGCGTCAACAGTGAAATCATTATCAATTTCCACATTGTCTTCCACAATATTCAGCACTGTTACCTGTGGTGGAGGTGGAGCCTGAGGTGGGGGAGTCTCCTGTTTGGTGATTTCTACCATTTCTTCAGGAATGTCTGTGGCCTGACGCTGAAAGATTTCCACCTTGGCTTTATCGTACGTTTTCCACTCGAAACCAAATAGAACAAGGGCTAATACAACCACCAGTCCTATTTCGAGGAAAAGCCCTCTTTTGTTTTCGAGATCAGCTTTGGGCGATTTTTTTTCAATCATGACTATGGTGTTTTTTATATGTTTCCTTACAATATTTAACCCGCAAAGCTACAAAATATTGTGCATCACGGAACAAGTGTAAAATATTGTCAAAAATCCTGCCAGAATCAAAGTGATTCTAAGTAGGCTTTGTAGGCATTGGCGTCCATCAGGTCATTGACTTCTGCCGGATTAGATAGCTTGAGCTTTGCAATCCATCCTTCTCCATAAGGGTCTTTGTTGAGGAGATCAGGACTGTCTTTGAGCTTTTCGTTGAATTCGAGAATTTCAGCGTTTACGGGCATATAAACATCTTCTACGGTTTTTACAGCCTCGATGGTGCCAAGACTTTCTCCCTTTTCAAGCGTTTCCCCAACGGTTTCCACTTCTACAAAAACAATGTCGCCTAATTGGCTCTGTGCGTAGTCACTGATACCAATAAATGCAGTATCTTCTTCCACTTTTATCCATTCATGATCGCGCGTGTACCTGAGATTTTCCGGGATAATCATACCTCTTGTTTTTGAAATTGGAGTCTGCCGCAAAATTAAGGTTTTTCCTCTCGTTAATTGCAAGATTTTGCTTAATAAATTAAAAATTCATTCAGAATGCTACTCATTTATGCTGTAGAAAGGATTTGACTAATTCAACAGCTTGTTCTACGGCGGTATCTAATTGGTCGTTTATGATAATTTTATCAAAATTTTTTGCAAAACCTAGCTCAAAGGCGGCTTTTGCCAGTCGCTTTTCAATTGACTCTGGGGTTTCAGTGCCTCTTTTTTCTAATCGTTGTCTCAATACTTCAATAGATGGAGTCTGAATGAAAATGGCCAAGGCTTTTTCTCCGAATATGCGTTTTAAATTGCTTCCTCCTACCACATCCACATCGAAAACCACATTTTTCCCTTCTTTCCATAATCTTTCAATTTCGTTGCGTAAAGTGCCGTAAAAAGTGCCCGGATATACTTCTTCCCATTCAACGAATTCTCCTTGCGCCACTCTATGTTTGAATTCTTCCCCGCTTATAAAGTAATAATCTCTGCCGTGAACTTCTCCAGGTCGGGGTGCCCTGCTGGTTGCACTTACAGAGAATCCAAGCCCATCAACCTTACGCATTACTTCATGTACGATTGTGGTTTTGCCTGAACCCGATGGGGCAGAAAATATAATAACCTTACCATCCATGTATCACAGAATATTTAGCAACTGTTCTTTGATTTTTTCGAGTTCATCTTTCATTTCAATCACCAACTGCTGGATAAGGGAATGGTTGGCCTTAGAACCCAGGGTGTTAATTTCCCGGCCCATTTCCTGCGCAATAAACCCCAATTTGCGTCCCTGCGACGACTCTTGATTCATCGTGTCGAGAAACAGGCTACAGTGCTTACGCAATCTGACTTTTTCTTCTGTAAAATCAATTTTTTCAAGCCAATAAATCATCTCCTGCTCGAAACGGTTCTTATCGAAGGAAACCTGAGTGGGCAAGGCTTCTAGCTCTTTAAAAATGCGAGCTCTGATGGAAATTATACGCTCTCCTTCATGTTTTTCGACCTGTTCTAGTAAACTCAAAATCTTTTGTGTCCGCCGGGTAAGGTCTTGATGCAATATCTCTCCCTCTTGCTTTCTGAAGCCAATCACCTGGTCGATGGCATTATTGGTATGCGTAATAAGTGCTTCCCATTCTTCCTGGCCAATAGTCTCGTCAGGAGTCTGTAAGACTTCTGGCATGCGGATAAGTATACCAATCAGGTCAGTTTGGTTGCTTTCAATGTTCAGGCTTGATTTCAACTGTAAAATTTGGTCGTAGTAGCCTTTGGCAAGCTCAAGGTTTAGCCTGGGTACATGGCTGGCATCAGTGCTCATTACCGAGATGTTGCAATCAATCTTTCCTCGTTCAAGCCGATTGGCAATAAGACTACGCAGTTCATTTTCTTTTTCCCTGTAATAACTGGGTAGTCTCAGGTTTATATCAGCCTGCCGGCTGTTAAGCGAGCGCATTTCTATTGTTATAGCTCTGCCCCTCGCTTCAAAATCTGCCTTACCATAGCCCGTCATCGAGAGTAGCATAATCTTTTTTTGGTGCAAAGGTAGCTAAAACTAAACTTGACCCTCGGAATTTTATTTTTAGCTATTTTTATTGGTTCTATTTCTCTAACTTTGCTTATTCAATTTTTAAACAGCTTAAACTTACCTTGATTTGTTTCGGAGATTAAACATATTGGTATTACTTGGCTGCATGCTTTCATCTGGAATGAGAGGTGAGGATTACCGGGGCTTTTATTTTTATAATCGGCAAGAGGATGATTTGATCAAAGCTATTACAAGCACTAATGATAAAACAGAAAAGGCCAGATTGTATCTTGAATTGTCAAGATTTTATCAGCAAAGAAGTTATAAAGCGGCACGAAAATCATTGCTTGAGGCCAGGAATCTGGCACATCAGCTGAATGACCATTTATTGTTGGCTGATAGTTACCTGATGGAGGCACAGCTCCATTTTATCGGATACGTTGGTGATAGTGCTCAAATATTACTTAATCAGGCTTTAAAATATGCAGACACCCTCGATGATAAGAGGCCGAAAGCTTATATTTTGACCTGGCTGGCAATGTATTACGTTAATACGAGTAATAGAGGGGAGTTTATGAAGAACATTGAAGTTGCTGACCAGCTTTTCAGAAATATAAACAACAAGGAGGGGCGTTTATTTATCGTTTCCACGTTAGCCAATCAATTAAATTCGGTGGGCTTGCAGAAGGAAGCCCTTGATATACTCGTAAAAGCTTCGTCCTTTTTTGATAAGCAGATGCAGCCTCCGGGTGAAATCATTATTGGTCAGCAATTAGCGGAAGTTTATAGGGTAGAGGGAAGAAAAGATACTGCTGTTTTGATGTTAAAGCAATTGCTTCCTAAAGTTCGGGCCTTAAACTTCAGGTTTTTGGAAGCTACTCTATTACGTCAATTGGCCTCAATTGCTATTTCAAATAAGGAATATGATGATGCGCTTGACTACCTGAACAAAGCCTATGAAATTACGTCCAGTCTTAAACTTGATCGGACCTCAGCCGATATACTGACAATGCTTGCCAATTTATATTACGAAACAGGAAACAGCGATTTGAGTTTCATGTTGAATCATAAAGTCAGGGAGTTGCGTGATAAGCTTAGGTTTCCGGGTGTTATTATCAATACTTTGCTAAATCTGGGAATGCTTGCCTTAGAACAAAATAAAATTGACACCGCCATTTATTGGCTGGACAAAGGTTTTCGAAAAGCCCGGGAAATTGGCAGCAACAGAGCGATCAATATTGTTGGCACTTATTTATCTAAAGCTTATGAGCAAAAGGGTGAATATCAAAAAGCTTATGATGTTTTTGCTCAAAAGGTTGACGCTGAAAGTAAAATCAATCGAATTATTGCTGCAAATGCAGCCATTGCGCTCAGTTCCCGTATCGAAGAATCAAAAATGACCAATATTCTTAATAACAGGAGATTGCAATACAGGCTTAATACCTTTTATCTCTATGGAATATTGCTATTATTCTTCTTAGTAATTATCGTTCTTATTTTTAGTTGGCAGCATTATAAGATTGTTTTCCGGGAAAAACACAGTAGAGTGAGAGAAGAAATGCTACGACAACAGATGAATCCACATTTTATCTTCAATGCCCTTATAGCTATTCAAAGTTTTATCTATCAAAAGAAATCACTGGATGCTGTGAAGTTTCTCGACAATTTCAGCACCCTGATTCGTTTGATGCTCGTCTCCACACAAAGTGATTTTGTAAGCCTTAAGGACGATATTGATATCATTACGAATTATTTGCGTATTCAGAAACTTCGTTTTGACGAAAAATTCGACTTTAGTATTGAATGCGACCCGCAATTGCCTATAAAGGAGACTGCTATTCCTCCATTACTTACACAGCCGTTTATTGAAAATTGTATTGAACATGGATTTAACGGAATTGAGGGAAAAGGATTTATTTGGGTAAAATATGGCTTAAGTGAGGGTGTACTTATGATTTCTATACTTGACAATGGTAAGGGATTAGATCAAGCATCCTTAAATAATTTAAATACACGTCATGGGCACAAACCGATGGGAATACAAATCACAAAAGAGAGAATAGAGATACTCAACAGGGATATTAAAGGGACTCCCATTAAATTTAATATTGGAAATAATAAGGCTCCCGGAGCTATTTATCCGGGCACACGAGTTGACTTCTCTCTCCCTCTTATAAAATTTAATCAGCCATGAGCATTGAAACCCACGTTAAAGGAATATTGTTCCTGTCTTTTTTCATGGCAAATTGTTGTTTATCAGCGGCCATACCCATTCAAACTGAGGATTTAGGTATACATTCGTTCTCCACTTCCAACAATACCTCCAGAAGTATAGTAAAATACGAAAAAACCAAGGTAGAACGCTTATTGCAGTATAACAAAGATTCGGCATGTTTATATATTGAAAATTTGCTCAGAAGAGCATCTTTTCTCTATGATACAGTACTACTTACCGAAGCATTTTATTTAAAAGGCATAGCTTTTTACATGGATGCTTCCTTCGACACTGCTGCTGTTTTTTTCTCAAAGTCCGCCCAGTTGGCTTCATGCAAAAGATGTCCTGATCAACGCGCAGCCATTTATAGTAAAACCTCAGAAAATTTGTTTTTAACAGACCAAAGTGAAGAGGCCACAGAGTATCTTGGCAAAGCATGGGAAATCAGTGAAAGGAATAACGATTACGAAACGCGGGTTCGGATACTTATCACACTTGCCCGACAGTTAGATCGATTAGGACTGTCCAATCAGTATTTGAGTTTTATTCGACTTTTGAGGATGAATTATCTACCCTGGGTTAAAGACTCTCTGTTGCGGGTACAAATTTGTCAACTAAATGCAGTACAGCTATCGCGTGCTGGCAAGCATAAACTTGCCCGGGCATGCGCATCGGAAGTTTTTAAATCCATGGCTAAAAATAGTTCATCTTACCTTTCTTTAAACGTTGGCAGAACTTTGTCATTATTATGTTATTATGAGGGGGATAAAGTAAAGGCTTACAACGTCCTGAAGGAAGCCGGTGAAATAGCCATGAATGATAAATTTTTCCTGGAGGCTTCGTATATATATAATCTTGCGGCACATTTTCTGCAACAGGATGGAGAACCTCAGCAGGCATTAATATATCAGCGTAAGGTGATGCAACTACGTGAGAGAGTAGGGTTTAGGATGCCTTTAATGAGTGCTTACATTAACTATGCTATTGCCTTGCAAAAAGCGGGCCGGCCTGATTCTATACCATTTTATCTTGAAAAAGCTCTCGGACTTGCCAATCAGTGCCATTATTTGCCTGAACAAAAAAGGGCGTCTGAAGAATTGGCAAAATATTATCAAGGCAGAGGAGAATTTAAGCGTGGACTGGTTTACCTTAAAAATGCCAATTATTTCGAGAACCAAATAGTCAGAAGGTTGTCGAATGACCAGAAAAAAATGCTTGCTTCAAAAATCGTTAGCAGAGGGACCGAAGAAGAAATTTACGGTCTTCAATCCAAAATTCAGGCTAATTTTTGGCTAATCGTTCTGGTGGGCTTTGTAGGCGGATTATTAATCATAGCCTTTTTCCTTGCTATAGAAAATCGCAAGCGGGAGAGCAATTTGCATTTGCTCGAGGTAAAACGGAAAATACTTATTGCGAATCTGAGCCCTAATTTTATCTTTAACTCCTTGGTTGCTATTAAGAATATAATAAGAGCGGGTAGAAACGAAGAAGCAGCTCGCTATCTTTCATCTTTTGCCCGACTTATAAGGGTAATTATGGTCAGCCCCCAGGTGGATTTTCATTCCCTTGACAAAGAACTCAGCGTTTTGGAAAATTATTTTCAACTTCAGCAAATATGGCTTGAGGAAAGACTCACCTATGAGACTCAGGTACCAGAAGAAATGCTTGGAAATAGAATGGTTATACCCCCCTTTTTCTGCCATCCGGTCATAGAGCAGATAATATTCCTTGCACAATCCAAAAAAGATATGCATATACACGCTTTGATAAGTTTTGCTCATAAGGAAAAAATGATTAATCAGGAAATCCGGCTGGAACTTAAGGGGAGTATGGATTTTTTTCATGAAATAATAAAACAACCCAAACTGAAAAAGACCATCGAATTAACCATGCAGCGCCTGGATATTTTAAACAAAGGTCTGGACCACCATCATAAGGCCAGGTTCTCTCTTACAAGTCAGCCCGGAACAGAAATAAGCATTATAACCATTGCTTTGAATTTTCCGGTATAGTCAAATAGTATTAGGCAAAGCCCAAAATATTTCGGCAATCTGAAAAAAGATTTTTAATTTCGTTCCGGATAAAAAAGGCCGGTAATGCTGAAGTTTGTGGTGGTTGACGATGAAAAAATGGCTCGTGAAGTCATTATTGGGATGGCACAGCGCTACTTGTCAGATTTTGTACTTTCGGGAGAAGCCGATTCGGTGAACTCAGCTTATTATGTTATCAACGCAACGCGTCCGGATTTAGTAATGCTTGATATTCAATTGCCCGATGGTACCGGCTTCGACTTGCTGAATAAATTTGGAGAGAAGATTTTTTTTAAAGTGATTTTCATTACGGCTTATGAGGAATTCGCCGTCAAGGCATTTCGATTCAGCGCCCTCGATTACCTCCTTAAACCCATTGACCCCAATGAATTTGTAAACAGCATACAGCGAGCAAAACAAAGCCTTAGTATTGATACTCTCAAAGAAAGACTTAATACTTTACGAACGATTTATAGTCCCGGAAGTGTCGAACACGATACTGTTCTTCTGCATACAAGCCACGAGGTGAGACGTTTGTTCCCTAATGAGATTATTCGGGTGGCGGGCGATGGCAATTATTGCAATGTGTTTCTTTTAGCAGGAGAAATCATCAGGATGGCAAAAACCTTAAACTGGTTTGAAGAATTATTGGTTCCCAAAGGCTTTATTCGTACACACAAACAACACATGGTTAATATTACATATGTAAAAAGTTTTTTGAAGAATGATCAGGTGCTCGTATTAGCCGACGGTTCAAGAATACCGGTCTCTTTTCGTAAAAGAGTTACAGTTTTGGAGGCTTTAGGTAAACTGGCTGGTCGAGATTAATTCTTTTGAATTATGGAAAATCCCAGGGCAGTCAATCAATATGCTGTATACGATGATACTTTACGTTTTTATAACGCCTTGCTTTACGATATTGAACATGCTTCACAATATATTTACTTAGAATTTTACCGGTTCAGCTATCATCACCTGGGTGAGAAATTTAGGGATGCATTGGTTAAGAAATGTAAGGAGGGCGTTGAAGTTAAAATACTACTCGATTCATGGGGAACCTCGCCTAATCCAGGTTTTTTTGAAACTCTTACGCAAGCCGGAGGGATGGTTCGTTTTTTCGAAAAGTTCCGTTTTCGGTTAGACTATCTCACCCGAAGTCATCGTCGAAATCACCGGAAGATAGTTGTGATTGACGGAACAATTCTTTACCTGGGCTCAGCCAATATTACCGATTACAATGTGGTTTGGCGCGAATTGATCATCAGAATTGAAGGAAAATTAGCAGGGGTATTTAAGGGTGTTTTTCTTTCAATGTTCGAACTTTTTGATAGCTATTTACCCTATAGTCAGGAGCTCACAACCCCTATTTTTTACGAAGGTTTTGAGATTCTTCGCGATGTACCTTCCATCAGTCGCCAGATAATTAAAAAACGGTTTGTGCGGCTTATTCGTTCTGCACGAAGGCGCATCGTTATTGAGACACCGTATTTTCTTCCCAGCTTTTTAGTTAGAATGGCCCTCATCCGTGCAGCCAAAAGGGGGGTAAGTGTCGAAGTAATCATTCCCTGGCATTCTGATGTTCGCCTTGTTGATATTCTGCGCAACAAGTATTTGGGCCCCATGTCAGAAAAAGGGATTAAATTTTATATGTATACTCCTCAAAACCTTCATTCTAAGCTTTTGCTGATAGATAACCGGATCTTTGCTGTAGGTTCGCCCAACTTTGACTACCGTAGCTTCAGGTTTCAACACGAAATAGTGCTTGTTGGAAGCGATAAGCGATTGACGGTTAAACTTATAGAGCACGTGAGCGATACTCTGGCTGAGAGTGTACCTTTCAACTATGAGAAGTGGAAAAAAAGGCCTTTTATCGAAAAAATGTTTGAATGGTTTATTGTTCCTTTTCGGTATTTGCTGTAATTATTTTCGTGAAACCATCCATGCTCCTGCAATAATAAGTATTCCTGCAGTCAGCATTTGCCAGGTAAAATCCTGATATCCTGCCAATGCCCCTATAATTCCCGCAATAAATGGTTGCAGATAACTATAATATGCGGCCGTTCCGGCCCTGAGATGCCTCAATCCGAAAACCGTCAATGTGAAGGCTATCAGGGTTGTAAAAAAAACTACATATGCCGTGCGTAACCAATCTCCAGAACTAAGCCTACTTAAATCTAACTGACTTATTTCGGATATCGATAAAGGTAAAATCCACAGAAAGCCGAAAGTAAATACCCAAAACATGACTGTTGTTGGCTTATAGTACTTCATCAAAGGTTTTACTATCACCATGTAGGCGCTATAGGCAGTCAGGTTGATGAGGATAAAAAGGTTGCCAATGAAATGAACGGAGTGCAAATCGGGCTTGCCTCTCGAGAAAATCAACAACATTGCCCCTGCGGCTCCGACTATAATTCCAGACTTATTTATGATGTTGTGTTTTTCGTGAAGAAATATCCCTGCAAAAATTACTACTAGAAGAGGGTTGGCTGTATGAATAATTGCTGCCTCAAGAGGAGTGGTGCGGGCCATACCGGCAAAAAAGAAAGCCTGGTTAATAGTAACACCCGTTAAGCCAGCAGCCAGAAAACGTAATAAATGCTTGCGTTTAATTACCAGAGTGTTCATAATAAGTCCATATATGGCAAGGGGGAGAATGCTTCCGCCAAGTCGAATGAAAACAAGTTGTATGGGAGTAAACACCCCTGGTACCAGTGATTTTGTTATCACATAATTTAAACCAAAAATAAAGGTAGCGGTGGCAAGGCTCAGGTGGGCTGCCTTTTCCTCGTGCGTCCTCATTTACAAAAATCTCCCCGCTTTAATAAAAGTACGCACATAATAAGGTTCATCGAGGCTGCTCAATATAACTCCCTTTTTTTCTGAGGCGTGTGCAAATCTTCTGTCACCGGTGTAAATGCCTACATGAAAATTATTCCCTGAAATCTCAAAAAAGACCAGATCCCCGGTTTTCAGTTGGTCTGGGTTTATACCTCTACATGCTTCAAGCATTGCTTTCGTTGTGCGCGGCAGGGCTATTCCATATACTTCGATATAAACTGCCTTTACAAAACCTGAACAATCAGTTCCGTCGCGACTCTCTCCGCCATACCTGTAGGGAGTGCCTATCCAACTCTCTATTACCTGCATCAGTCGATCTTCCGGCTGCACATATGCTGGCTTTTGGGTAGTGACTTTCCTTTTTGCATGACAACCCGTAAGCAGTATAGCCATGATGAAAATGGAAAGACATGAAATTAATTTATACTGATATTTTGAGGGGTTCGGTGTTTTTAATTGCATATTGCAAAAATAAAAAAAGAGGCCAGCTCATTGTCAGGTGGCCTCTTTAGGCAGGCAAATGTGTAAATCAGTATTCTCTGACGGTTGATGATTACGTAATTATCAGTAAATAAACCGTTACTGGATTTTAATTTGCTTAGTAATGGTCAGCTCTTCTTTCTTGGGAAGATTTACACGCAGAATTCCCTTCTCGAAGTCAGCGGTAATTTTCTCTATATCAATGCTTTTTGGTAGAGTGAACGATTTGGAGAATTTTCCGCAAGCAAACTCACGGCGAAGGTATTGCACTTTTTCCTGATCTTTTTTCCCTTCGGCGGAGATAGTTAGTACATTGCTGTCAAGACTGATTTTGAGGTCTTCTTTGCTGAAGCCGGGAGCGGCCAGCTCAATCACAAAGCCCTTCTCGTGTTCGAGAATATTAATGGCGGGGCTGATGTGATAGGTTTCATTTTCCATGTTTTCGGCCTGGCGGTCAAACAGGCTTTCAAATACATCCGAAAGGCTCGGATAATTTCTCCAACGCATGATAGTCATAATTGTGTCCTCCTATTAATTGTTTAGTTAATGATTTCTTTTATGAAATTTCATTTTTGGACTCTCAAGGGTTGTGCCAGGAGATTTTTTAAGAATGAATAATGTCAATTTGGCGTTGTAAGTATCTTTTTGGTGACATTATGGCGCTATTTTTGGGTGTTTTTACAAGTCTGCTCAGTAATGAACCACAGTACATATATTCTGGTTAATATTGTAGACAAAAGGAAATCACATGCAAAACCCTGATGCGGGACTTAAAAAGTTATTTAGTCTGCGCACCATACTGCTTCCCATTGTTTTGGGTGCCGGGGCTGGCTTATTTATCGTACTCCGAAATTTCGACAGCGAAGCCTTAAAAAGTATTCAGTGGACGCCTGTAAGTTATTTATGGATAGTCGTTTTATTGGCACTGATCTTTCTCAGGCAATGGGCTTACATGTATCGGATTCGGTTATTGTCAGATAAAAGTCTGAGCTGGAAACGAAGCTTTTATGTTATTTCCTTGTGGGAATTTGCCAGTGCTGTTACGCCCACGGTTGTTGGAGGTTCTGCTGTGGCAGTATACATCGTTAATCGCGAACACATATCAGCAGGTAGGTCAACGGCTATTGTACTTATTACAGCTTTCCTTGATGAATTGTTTTTTGTTTTTATGGTTCCTTTCCTGGTTTTTTGGGGTAGTTATGAACAGATATTTCGTTTTGCAATGGGGCAGGGCCAGGTGCAGAGCGGAGTCTTTTGGACGGGATATATTATAATAGTGGGTATTACAGCACTTATAGGTGTTGGGATTTTTATAAAACCACAGGCAGTAGGGAAATTTTTAAAGGCCCTTGGCAATTTTCGTCTAATGAACAGGTGGAAGGAGGCCATAGGGGGTATGGCTTATGATTTAGAAGTCACTGCTAAAGAACTTTCGGATAAAGGCTTTGTTTTTTGGTTTAGGGTAATGGGCGCAACCATCCTAACCTGGTCTGCCCGTTTTCTTGTTGTAAATGTTTTGATTTTGCTTTTTACGGGTTGGGCTGACCATTTATTGATTTATGCCCGGCATTTGATGATTTGGGTTTTGCTCTTGGTGACACCAACACCCGGTGGGAGTGGAGTGGCTGAACTTATTTTTGGATACTACCTGGGTGACCTTATTCCTGCAGGGCTTGTTCATCCACTGGCAGTTGTCTGGAGGGCTGTAACGTATTATCCCTATATTCTCCTGGGCATTATTGTATTACCCATTTGGTTACGTACATCAAGGGTTTTAAAACCAAATAAAACGATGGGTTGATTATGGGGCTGGTTTTGGTTTTTTTTCAATTTAACCTTGAGTTTTATTCTTGCCTCAAGATATTTAAACAGGCATCAAAGACTTTACGTGCAGCCATGTATGGGCTGATATGGCCTTCAACAACTGCATTTTTCATCTGATCGAAGATTTTTTCGACGAAAGGATTACCAAATACCGCCTGGTGTAGATATTCCTGAAGGCTTTCTGTCATCAGGTTTACGGCTTGTTGATTTCTATTGATTTGAAAGAAACCATTGGCATGGGTCAGGGAGAAATAATCCTCCATCATTTGCCAAACAGTATCAATGCCTTCACCCGTAAGTGATGAGCAAGTTTCAACCCTGGGAGTCCAGCCCGAGGGGGTTGGAGGAAATAGATGTAACGCGCTTTGATACTGAGCTTTGGCTTGAATGGCTTTTGGAATGTTATCCCCGTCGGCTTTGTTAATGATTATAGCATCGGCCATTTCCATGATACCTCTCTTGATCCCCTGCAGCTCGTCGCCAGCTCCTGCCAGCATAAGGAGTAAAAAGAAATCAACCATACTATGTACAGCAGTCTCCGATTGTCCTACACCCACTGTTTCGATAATGATGACATCGAAGCCGGCAGCCTCGCATAGCACAACTGTTTCACGGGTTTTGCGGGCAACCCCGCCTAAAGACCCTGCCGAGGGTGAGGGTCTGACATAAGCGTTGGGGTCGACGGCCAACTGCTCCATTCGGGTTTTATCACCCAAGATACTTCCTTTCGACCTTTGACTGCTTGGGTCGATGGCCAATACTGCTACCTTATGCCCCTTACCTGTAAGAAAAGTGCCAAATGCCTCAATGAAAGTACTTTTGCCCACCCCCGGAACACCTGTAATTCCTATTCTAATGGATTGTCCTGAATTAGGGATACATTTTTCAATAATTTCCTGCGCTATTTCCTGGTGCTCTGGCAAAGCACTTTCTACCAAAGTTATTGCCTGAGAAAGGCCTGTACGGTCACCTTCCAGAATTTTCTTTACGTACCATTCGGCGTCGTGCGTACGCTTTCGTCGTGGGAGTTTTTTCAGCAGCTCTTCATTGATTTGGGGAGGTTGTTCAATGCCTTCGTTTACCTTTAACGCCGACTTGTTTTTATCCTTATCCATACAGTAATGTTTGAATTGCAAAGTTAGTAAAGCCTATGCAGTATGATTTCTCTATCCTTTTCCATCATTGCGGTATAAACTTTGTATCTTTAGGGGCGTCATTTTAGTTGAAATTTTTCACCCATTTAATTCATCGACAATGAAAACCATTACGAAAGTTTTTACAGTTACTCTGGTATTAATGGTATTGGCTGGATGCCAGACCCGCAAAGTTACCCGTGTAGAAACCGGACAAGTGATTGACCTCAGTGGCAGGTGGAACGATACCGATGCCCGCCTGACAGCCGAATCCATGATTCAGGACTGCCTGAATGCCCGATGGCTGGCAGATTTTAACCGCGAAGCTGGCCGCAGGCCTGTAGTTATTGTAGGTTTTGTTAAAAATAAAACCAGCGAACACATTGATGCTGAACCGTTTTTAAAAGACCTGGAAAAGGCCTTCATCACCTCCGGACAGGTACGGCTCGTTCAGGGTGGTGAGAAACGAGAGGCTATAAGGGCTGAAAGGGCCGACCAGCAAGACTTTTCTGCACCCGAAACCATGAAAAAGTGGGGCAAAGAGGTGGGCGCAGATTTCATGCTTCAGGGTACCATTTCTTCTATTATTGATACCTATAATAATGAGAGGGTAAACTTTTACCAGGTGAATCTCGAACTTACCAACCTCGAAACTAACGAAATCGTGTGGATTGGCGATAAAAAGATCAAAAAATACGTGAATAAGTAAGCTGTGTTTTGTGGCAGCCGCATTGAGTACAAAACTTGGTGCGGCCTTTATTTTTTTAATACAACCTATGATAAAAAGGGTACATTGGTTTCTTTTCATTTCTATTACTTACCTGCTTGCAGGATGTGCCACTTATTACCAGCAGAGTGTTGCCTTTCAGGAGCGTTTGCAAAAAGGTGACCTTCCCGAAGCCCAGAAGATACTGCTGAAACAAGAGAAAGAATCCGGAGGCAAAAATCGCTTTCTCTATTGGTGCAACAGAGGATGGGTAGAGTATATGCTTGGCAATTACGAAGAAAGCATCCGTTTTTTCAACGAAGCAGACCTTTATATTGACGACCTCACTAAAAACTATGGCACCGAAGCCCTGGCTTTACTAACTAATCCCGGGGTTAAACCCTACGTGCCTGAAGACCCTGAAAAAGTAATGGTCAACTATTATAAGGCTCTGGCATTCATTAAGCTGGGAAGGTTTGAAGATGCATTGGTGGAGGCGCGTCGTATTCCTCAGAAGCTTTATGAGTTGAACGATAAATACAAAAACCGGAAAAATCGCTATTCCGACGATGCTTTCGCTCATATTTTAACCGGATTAATCTACGATGCGACCGGCGATGTCAACAATGCTTTTATTGCTTATAGAAATGCGATAAGGGTTTACGATTCTATTATCACTCCACAGTTTGGTATTCCCGTTCCAGAACAGTTGAAGGCCGATGTAATGCGAACTGCCTGGCTGACTGGTTTTCAGGAAGAAGTGAAATTCTTTGAAGATAAGTTTAATCTTAAATACCAACATATACCGTTGCAGGGTGGTTATGTGGTTTTTTTCTGGGAGAATGGATTAGGGCCGGTCAAAGATGAATGGAGTATAATGTTTACAAAGATTGATGGCGCCGGAGGATGGGTGACCCTTGCGAATGATCAATTGGGTATGGAATTTCCTGTATATATAGGGAATTTAGACTCCAAATCAAAAGGAGCGTTTTCCGATTTATCAGTCTTTAGGGTAGCTTTTCCAAAATATATTCAGCGACAACCTGTTTACTCCACGGCATCAATTGCCGACTCAACGGGTAAAAACGTCTGGTCTTTATACAAAGCAGAGGATCTGAATGCAATATTATTGAAAACGCTCGAGGATCGTATGTGGAGGGAAATGGCCTCAGGCTTGGCTCGGCTTGCCTCAAAAAAGGCTTTGGAAGCGGCCGTGAGAGAAGGGGATAAAAATATAGGCGCTTTGGTAGGCATAATTAATGCTGCTACCGAAAAGGCAGATACCCGCAACTGGCAGACCCTTCCTGCTGAAATTCATTACACACGATTAATGCTACCTGAAGGTAAGCATGTCATCAAACTTACCTTGGAAGGGAAAATGGGTACACGCGAAATACCTATTCAGGTCGAAGTGAGAAAAGGCAGAACAACCTTTATTAATTGGCGTACCCTCGACTTTGCCGGATTTCGTTGATTAAAAACGGTATCTGATATTTAATCCAAAACCATCTGCCGTAAATCCATCGGCATTCACAATGCCTAATATCGGGCGCCAATCGAGGCCAATGCTCAACGGTATATCGAAACGGTATTCAAAACCCACTTCTCCGGCTACACCAATACTTACCTCATCACCTATGCTCATTATGCCGCCCACCCCCGGATAGAACAGAAAACCATTACCAACCGGGAAAAGCCAGTCATATAATCCGGCCACAATCAGATTGTTGTGATTGACCGAAAGGTTCCCGTGAAGCCGGTCGCCATAAATGGGCAAAACTGCATCAAGGGCTGCCGAACCTCCATAAGTATCCCCTAGTCTTAAACCTAACTCAAAACCGCCCGGAAGCCTGCGTTGAGCCATTGATTCAGTATTTGAAAGCATTAACAGAAAGAATAAGAATACCCAAAAAACTTTTCTCATAGCTGTTCGTTAGATAATATTATGGCTTGCAAAACTAAACAAATTGGCCTACTTCAGAGAGTGGGCGCTATCTTTGCATCTTAAAAATTAAACGATGAATATACCTGATGTAATACTTAAGCGATGGAGTCCCAGGGCTTTCCGGAATGACCCTATTCCCAAGGAACATTTAAAATTAATGTTGGAAGCAGCCAGACTGGCTCCCAGTTCCATGAATGAGCAGCCTTGGTTGTTTTTTGTGGGTCTAAAGGGTGACGTAACCTGGCAAAAGATCTTCGAAACCCTTATGGAATTCAATCAATTATGGGCTGTAAATGCCCCCGTTCTCATAATGGCAGCCGGTCGTAAAACGTATACCGTTAAAGATATTGGGGAAAACGATGCATGGGCCTACGATACAGGTCAAGCTGTGGCTTATTTATCTCTTACTGCCATGCATCTGGGTGTTTTTACCCATCAAATGGGTGGTTTTGATAAAATTAAGGCAGCACAAGCTTTTCAACTGCCTCAGGATACAGAACCTTTGGTAATTATTGCAGCCGGATATAAGGCTGAGCCTTCTATCTTACCCCCGAAAATTGCTGCATTGGAAGTTGGACCAAAACCCCGACGCAGTTTAGATTCTATTGTTTTTGGAGATGAGTATGGAAAGCCATTAAATCTCTAAGCCAATGCCTCATCTAATAGATATTTGTAAAGGTTATTAGATTGACTTCTTACTTGTGACATCATCTTGATTATGAAAATCTCTGTATACTCATTATTGTTGGTTATTCTCTTTTTGGGTGCTTGCGGCGGGGGAGAAAAGCCCGTTTTGAAAGAAAAGGGAGAACAAAAAGTGTCGAAAGTTTATCCTGCTTTTAATGGAGATTCTGCCTTTAACTTTGTTAAGCGTCAGGTTGATTTTGGCCCTCGAGTTCCCAATACGGAAGCAAGTATTCGTTGCGCAACCTGGATGATGCAGACCTTACAACGTTATACTCCCCATGTACAGGTGCAGCAATTCAAGGCCAGAGCCTACAATGGTTTGATACTTAATGGTCGAAATATTATTGCCTCTTTCAATTTGGATGCCAAAGCACGTATATTATTGGCTTCCCATTGGGATTCGCGTCCATATGCCGATCATGACCCCGACCCGGCAAACCATCGCAAACCCATCGACGGAGCCAACGACGGAGCCAGTGGGGTTGGTGTGCTTTTAGAACTTGCCCGTATCATGCATCAGCATACCCCTTCCATTGGTGTCGATATTGTCTTGTTCGATGCAGAAGATTATGGCCCCCCTAGTGATTTGCAAACCGGTGAAGGAAACGACTGGTGGGGATTGGGTTCTCAATATTGGAGCCGCAACCCGCATCAGCCCGGCTATCAGGCCAGGTATGGCATTCTGCTCGACATGGTGGGAGTGCAAAACCCAACTTTTCCAATGGAGGGTTTTTCTCTATACTATGCCCCTTCGGTGGTTAAAAAAGTGTGGGATGTAGCAGCAACCTTAGGTTATGGTAGTGCCTTTATCCCTGAACCTGGTGGCTATATAACCGACGACCATTACTATGTGAATAAAATTGCTCGCATACCTATGATCAATATCATTCACTTAGAGAGAAACCCGGATGGAGGAACTTTTTATCCCTATTGGCACACTATGGGTGATTCTATCGACAAGGTTGACGAAAACTCTCTGCAAATGGTAGGAGAAGTGCTCGTTAAGGTAATCTACGATGAGTAATTAATCATTGTCATTGGCATACCACTCGGCAAAGGAGGTTACGGTTTCCCTAAGCTTTAAACTGTGAAGCCGCACCGTTGCAGGTAGCAATGGTTTGAGCGTTTCTGCAAAATAGATTAACAGGTTTTCACTCGAAGGCTGAAAATCAACCCAAATCACTTTCGCAAATAAATCATTATCTGTTTCACAAAAGTTGCTTTTGTAACGACTGTTGAGAACCAAGGCATGGTCGAACCGGTCAATGATGGCACTTTTTACAATCTTTTTTAAGTCGCCAAAATCCATTACCATACCATTTTTGGGCGAAGACGGGTCATTCAGAGGTTGGCCTTTGATGGTTACAAATAGTTCGTAAGAATGTCCGTGTATATGTCGGCAGGGGCCGTCATGCCCGCTCAAGGCATGGGCCATCTCAAATTTAAATTCTTTGGTAATTCTTATGAATTGCATTAACGCTTAATGACTTTAATGGCTTGAGAATGGTTTGTCTTCAGTAAATAAAGACCCGGTTTAAGCTGATGGGTATCTATTCTGAGGGTTTCTGATGAGTTCCCTTGAGTTTCTATTATCACTCTGCCTGTTACATCAGTTATCCATACGGTAAAATGGGGGTTGGTAGGGGTAGCAATCGATACATTCAAATACTCCATACAAGGCAGAGGCCAGACAAAGGGTTTAGCATCCATTGTTTCAATAGCTGTAGCTCCTCCCCATATGCGGTCAGCAAAAAGAGGTTCATCTATGAAAGGGTTACGGTTGTTTTGGATGGCAAATACAGCATTGTTTCGGTCAGTTTCTTTCTGGCTAATCGGATCGTTGTGGTGCCACTCGAGCAACATTTGCACAGCCCAATCCTTTAAATCGGCTCCATCGACCATTGCATTGCTTTGCCAGCCTTGGTCTTCTTGATAATATCTTGTGCTCATGTAAAAATACGTACGGGCAAAATCGCCTTTGTATTCATCAATTGGCTCGAAGGCTGTGCCTGAGTATCCAGGATAACTGCAGGGACCAAGCTTTGAACCGTTCATCGAGGTCCAGGTGGGATTGTTGACTTCTCCAAAGGGGTAGTTCGATCGGCGATTGTTGACATAGCCATCGGTGGGATAAATATGAAACAGATCAGTGCGCATAGGCATATTGTCGTTAAACCAACTTGAGGGCCACGAATGTTCACGGTTAAAACAATCCCCCTCGCTATTGTAATTTCCACATTCATCCTGATTGAAATAATACACATAAGGAGGGTTCCCTCCCGGAATATCGGAATACATGTCCCATACTGTATTGTTAGGCTTTTTATCCGTCGACTGGAAATGAGTATAAATCGATGAATAGCTTACAGCAGTATGGTTTTTAATTATTTCGTGAAGTTTTGCTCTCAAAGCTTCTCCTGTAAGCCCTTGAACACCATCATAGTAACCCGGAGGTGCCTGGGCAAACAGTATACCGTTAAAAAATATCAATATTGCGATAACAATGCTTATCACAATGTTATGGAGAAAATACTTTTTCATATTTTATTAAAAAAATTGGTTTGCAAAATTACACAGAATTCATTGATTTGATGGAACAACCTTAATTGAGTAAATTAGATTTACTCAACAAGCTAAGTTTTAAAGAAATAAAAAAGGTTGTACCTTTGCAGTCGGTTTCTTACACTTAAATTAGTTAAAAGTCCATGACAAACGACAATTATGGCGATGGCAATCCGGGAGGATTCACACGCCAAGAAGGAGAGGGTGGAGAAGGTTTACGCAGAGAGCGAAAGCCCTTATTTTCAACCTCATTATTGAATTCCAATAGAGGAGCAGGGGAAAATTCTGGAGAAGGGAGCGGACGCAAAAGGCCTCCCCGCAAACGTATTGTTATAAAACCAGGTTCATCTACACCAGTTCAGTCCTCTGAACCCTCTACATCTACGCCCAGAGAAGAGAGGTTAGATCATGGTTCATCCAGATTCTATTACAGTGGAACTTCCGATGATTCCTCAATACCCCCTGCACCTGGGCAGCGTATGCCAACGCAACGAAAAAAGGTCTCAAAGACCGGTCCTAAGAAATACCAAACTAAACGGCAGCCAGGTGCTTTTAAGAAAAAGGGGAAATTTACCGATTCTCCTAAAAAATTTAACGCAAAAAGGACTTTTAAAAAGAAACCTGTATCAAAATCTTACAGACCGCCATTCTTCCCTACCGTTTACGAGGAACCCGTAAGACTCAACAAATATATTGCTGCAGCAGGAGTTTGCTCCAGACGCGATGCTGACAAGCTCATCGAAGCTGGTGAAATAACAGTTAACGGTCAGGTAGTTACCACTCTTGGTGCAAGGGTTAATCCGGGTGATGTTGTAATGTACAAAGGACAGGTATTGCAGGGAGAGCCAAAATACTATATACTGCTTAATAAGCCCAAAGGATATGTTACCACCATGGAGGATCCTGAGGAAAGGCAAACAGTCATGGAACTGGTGAAAAATGCATGCAAGGAACGCATTTTCCCTGTCGGACGCCTCGACCGCAATACAACGGGCTTGCTTTTGCTTACCAATGATGGTGAATTGGCTAAAAAACTGACTCACCCTACTCACCGCATTCGCAAGGTTTATGAAGTTCAACTCGACCGTCCATTGCTAAAGGTAGATATGATGCGCATTGCTGCTGGTCTGGAACTTGAGGACGGTATTGCCGAGGTGGATGTAATTTCATACGTCGGAAATGGCGAGGACAAATCAAAGATTGGTATTGAACTCCACTCAGGAAAAAATCGCATTGTGCGTCGTATTTTTGAGAAGCTTCATTATCAGGTTAAAAAATTGGATAGGGTAGCTTTTGGCAGTTTAACCAAGAAAAACCTTCCCCGCGGACGCTGGAGATACCTCACAGCGCAAGAGGTTAACTTCTTAAAAATGCTTTGATAACCTAGAATTGTGAAGACATATATTTAAGCCCGGGAAACCGGGTTTTTTTGCTTTTCGCTCTTAAACATGATTTGTTTTTATTACCTTAGCAAATAATTTAATAGTAGATATTTGATTGAAAATAACTCATTTTTGATTTTGTTAATGTTTTATAATTAACTAATTATCAGTGTTTAATAATAAACTTATTTTTAAAACAAACGAAATGAAATTTGTCTGATTATGAAAAACATTTCGTTTTTATTCGCACTTGCTTTCACCCTTTTCATGGCTTCATGCCAGAAGGAAGAAGTAAATCCTGTTGATCCATCAAAACCCATCGAGGAGTTAACCGTATCCAATGATTTTAAGTGGATTACCTCGCAGTCGGTTATCATTCATGTGAAAGGCTTACCCACCCCTGTACCTGTGAGAAATGTGCTGGTAATAAGAACACCCGATGGTTCCGAGATTCTAAAAATCTTTCATGAAATGAGCAAAGACGTGACCCTCGATGTAACCCTTCATTCTGTCTATAGTGAATTATACCTTAAGTACGGTGCCCTACAGCTTACTTCTCCAATAAAGGATGGAAAAGCTGAGTTCTCTTTAATTCCCTCGAAAAAATAACAAATTTAGACTCCTGCTAGCATGAAAAAAACTTCCGTATTTTTCTTTGCATTAATAATGATGGGCTTAGGGGGCCGTTTGAATGCTCAGCAGTTAATTCTTGATTTTGAATCAGGGAATGAAAACATTGAGCTTGCCAATTGCTGGGCATTTGGGGCATTGGCATATATTTCTAACGCGGCTCTTACACCTAATCTTGCCTTAAATGGAGGTTGGGCTGGTCGTACTAAGCCTTTAACGAATCTCAATCAGAACGCATGTTGGATAAAGACCCCATGGATTTTGCCATACAGTGGTAATATAACTTTTATCGCCCGGCTTACGGCCGTTAATGGTACTTTAAGAGGTATTCGTCTGTCATACATTTCTTATAATCCTAATTCTTCAAATTCGAGTAAGGAAAATACGCCGGTTGAATTCTATAGTTGGAACTGGCCTTCCATTAATTTAGGACTTTACACCATAACGGCTCCTATGCCTGCAGCTATTGCAAATTCGGGACAACCATACAAAATTCTTGTGAGCTTTGTGGGAACCGGCGGTAATAGCAGGGCTCTGGTCGATGATATGGTATTCCCCGGACAATATTGGTCGGATCCTTCCAGCAACTGCCTTGCTCAATCGGTAATTGCTGATGCTGATGGAGACGGCGTGGGTGACCAGGACGATGAATATCCTACAGATCCGTTCAGGGCTTTCAACAATTACTATCCTTCCTCCAATGGTTTTGCAACCCTTGCATTTGAGGACAATTGGCCCAATAAAGGTGATTATGATTTTAATGATGTGGTAGTGGATTACCAACTCAATCGGGTGACAAATTCTCAAAATCAGTTAGTTGAAGTCTTAGGGACTTTTGTACTTAAAGCTTCGGGTGCAAGTTATAAAAATGGCTTCGGATTTCAGCTGAATGGAATTCCTTCCGACAAGGTAATCGGTGTTAGTGGTACAAATTTAGGAAGTACTACTTATATTAGCCTGATGTCTAATGGTTTAGAGGCTGCCCAAAGTGCTGCCAATGTAATAGTCTTCGATAATTTTACTGACATTATGCAGCATCCGGGCATTGGAACCGGTATCAACACAGATCCAACTCATCCCTTTGTGCCATATCAGACGTTGAATGTGACCTTAACTTTTATGAATGATGGTACACCTGCTGTGGGTGGACCTGTTCTTTTAAATGAATTACCAATATCATCGTTTAATTTTTATATTATTGTAAATCAGGACAGAGGGCGCGAGGTGCATTTGGCTGATTATGTCCCCACCAATTTGGCCAATCCAGCTTATTTCAACTCCGGACAAGACGATACCCAGCCAGGCCAGGGCAAATACTATAAAACATCGAATAATCTCCCCTGGGCCATTTCGTTGTTAGAAGGTTTTGATTATCCTATTGAAAAAGTCGGTATTGATAAAGCATACTTGCATTTTGTAGAATGGGCATCGAGTAATGGGGAGCTTTATCCCAACTGGTCAGAAAATGACGAAGGATATAGGGACAATACTAAAATTTACTATCCTCCGTCAGCTAAGTGAAGGTTATTTGTTATTGAAAATTCATATGGAAAGGCCGTCCGTACGGGAGGGCCTGTTTTTTCATAGTATAGAAAGAAAAAAAGAAAGGCTGGTCTCCATCGGCCAGCCTTGCGCTTTCGTTGAAAGGGGGTAAATTATTTATTGTCTTGAAGACGTTTGCGAATAATTTTTGGCAATTGCTCAATGTTTACCCTGTCTTGCTGCATAGTATCGCGTTCGCGGATGGTAACAGTATTGTCTTCGAGGGTTTGATGGTCGATAGTGATGGCATAAGGGGTGCCGATTGCATCCTGACGGCGATACCGACGACCTATACTATCTTTTTCTTCATACTGACACATAAATTCAAACTTCAGCGTATCCATCACTTCGCGGGCCTTTTCGGGTAATCCATCCTTCGCTACCAGGGGTAACACAGCAGCTTTATAGGGCGCAAGCACTGGAGGAATACGAAGTACAACTCTTTCTGAACCATCTTCGAGTTTTTCCTCGTGGTAGGCGTAACTGAGTACTGCCAGGAACATGCGATCGAGGCCAATGGAAGTTTCTACAACGTATGGCGTGTAGCTATCGTTGAGTTCAGGATCGAAATACTGGATTTTCTTCCCACTGTATTTCTGATGATTGCTCAGGTCGAAGTCGGTGCGGGAATGTATGCCTTCCAATTCTTTAAATCCGAAAGGAAACTCAAATTCAATATCGCTGGCTGCATTGGCATAATGAGCCAGTTTTTCGTGATCGTGCCAACGATACTTTTCAGCTGGTATGCCTAACGATAAATGCCATTTCATGCGTTCCTGTTTCCAGTAATTAAACCATTCCATCTCTGTGCCTGGTCGCACGAAATATTGCATCTCCATCTGCTCAAATTCCCTCATGCGGAAAATAAATTGTCTTGCAACAATCTCATTTCGGAAAGCTTTTCCGGTTTGCGCTATTCCAAAGGGAATTTTCATGCGGCCCGTCTTCTGCACATTGAGGTAGTTTACAAAAATACCCTGTGCAGTTTCTGGCCTCAAATATACAGTGCTGGCCTCTTCGCTCACCGAGCCCATGGCGGTGCTGAACATCAGGTTGAACTGCCTTACCTCAGTCCAGTTGCGTGTACCTGAAACCGGACAAACGATGCCGAGGTCGATGATTAACTGTCGGATGGCTTCAAGGTCATTGCGTTCGAGAGCTCCGTAAAATTTCTGTTTAATGTCGTCGATTTGCGATGTGTATTCCAATACCCGGGGGTTGGTAGTGCGAAATTGCTCCTCGTTGAATGCATCACCGAACCTTTTGGCCGCTTTTTCTACTTCTTTTGCAATCTTAGCCTCAATTTTCGCAATATGATCTTCTACCAAAACATCGGCCCTGTAGCGCTTCTTAGAATCTTTATTGTCGATCAGTGGATCATTGAAGGCATCCACATGTCCTGAGGCTTTCCACACTGTGGGGTGCATAAAGATGGCTGCATCAATTCCCACAATGTTCTCGTGATGCTGCACCATGGCCTTCCACCAGTATTGGCGGATGTTGTTTTTCAGTTCCACCCCGTTTTGCCCGTAGTCATAAACTCCGGCGAGGCCATCATAGATTTCGCTTGAAGGAAATATAAACCCATACTCTTTGGCATGGGCAATCAGATTTTTAAATAATTCTTCGTTGTTTGCCATGCGGCAAAATTACGGAATTACGCCCATTCCGTAAAAAGTCGGGGTACTATTATCTGATTTAAGATAAATATTTGATTTTCTTTATGGTAGAATAACCAGCGCGGCTGATAACGATGGATAACCCTCTGAATAAACTTTTAAATGATAGATGCCCGGCTTAAAATGTTTAATATTAATTTCATGGGTCTCCTGTGTGAGCTCTCCTTTCATGATTAACCTACCAGTGGGGTCTGTTAGTATAAAGCCGGCCACTTGCGAATAGTCTGCTGGTAAGATGATTGAAGTGGAAATTCTGGCAGGATTGGGTGTCACCCTCAACCTGGCGGGATTAATAAAATCATGGATACCAGTGGTTTCATAAAAAGTGCCCACCTTAAAGTCGTCGAAATAAAAGCCGTCTTTGTTGATTTGGTCGTTGGATCTGAGACGGAACATGAATTTTATTTTTTTCTTCAGAAAGGGTTTCAGATTTATTTGTTCTTTAACCCAGGAGAGCTGATCTCCATCGAAAACAGGCTCGCCATCCACCAGTGGATTTGGGCTGGGGCGGGTATATCTGCCCGATAAAGGTACCCAACTGGAGCCATTGTCTGTGGAAACAAGGAATTGCACAAAATCGTGTTTTAACTGCGTTTCCCAGCGAGCATTGAAGGTTACCATAGCCGCTTTTGCATCGGATATATCTATTTCGTCAGTTGTATAAATGGCAACGTCTGCATTGCTACCGTAGTTACCAAATCGCGAATCGGTTATAGATGCAGGTGCACTGGTATAGAAAAAGGTAGTAATATCCCATTTGTTACTATACCAACCTGTCATTGAGTTACAATCACTCTGGTATATCCAAGCTGGATAGCCATAAATTTTTACCAAGGTATCGATATGTGTGAAATAGCCATCACTGAGTTTTAGTAAAAATATGACTTCATCTCCCTCGTTAATAGAGGGGTGAAGAGTATAAGCTATGCTGTCATTGTAGGTTTTAAATAATACTGGATTATTAAAATTTTTGGGATTGCCTGTCGAAATAATATTTGAAGATACGGGAAGCAATTCTACGGTATAAGTTGCATTTTCTTCAAGACCATAGCGCTTAAAAGAAAAAGGGATAAAGCCTGTATTCTGATGGATGAGCATATTCGACAGATCTTTAATCTCTCCATATCTGCCTGCAAATCGGGCGACGAGGAAATTGGCCGATACATGTTCCTGGCAAAGTGGTATAATGCGGTCGATAGTCGGCCAGAATCCATCGTTTTGTCCTCCGACCTCTGGGGTATAAGCAAACATTTTTGGTTTATTTGGGTCTGCATACATCCAATCGTCGGAATTGCCGTTTACGGAATAAAGCGTGAGGCTGGATGGACCACTGCTATAAGCGTTATCCATAATGAGCTTTGAGGCAAATTGTGAAAAAATTCTATGGTCGGGTGTGGTATCAGGAATGTAACCCCAAGGATACAAAAGCAGGTTGGAATAAGAATGATAATTTAGAACTAAGGGGAAGGATTTTTGTAGAACGAAATCACGTATTGCCTGTGTTTCTGGTTCTGAAAAGGCCGATGGGCCGCGGTAGGTATCCGACCAGGTGTTAGGCGAAGAACCTATATCATCGTAGCCCCACATATAACCGTAATTTCGGTTCAGGTCCACACCATACGAGTTGTCAGGGTTTTGCCTGCGGTTTTTGCGCCACATGCCTCCTCCCTGAGGGTTGTACTGATGATTAAATTCGTATCCGTCGGGGTTGATGCAAGGGATAAAATACAATTCAGTGGTGTCGAGTAGTTGATGAATATAGGGATTGCTTTCGTAGTTTTCGAGCAAGTGGTACATAAAAAAGAGCATTTGTTGCATCCCGATAGGCTCCCGGGCATGATGCATACCAGTGTAAAGCACCTTGGTTTCGTTTTCATCAATCTCTGGATTGTCCGAGATTTTTACTACATATATATCCCTTCCTTCATGGGTTGTGCCTATCGATGTCTTACTTGTGATAAGGTAAGGATATTTCGAAGCCATGTTATCCAGATGATTTTCCATTTCGCTGAGCGTGCAAAATCCTCCCATCGAACCAAGTGTGAAATCTTGTGGAACTGGAATGCTTCCCGTTTGCAGGTTATCAGGTGAAAAAGTTTGGTTCTTGTTTCTATCAACATAAAACTGGGTAAGGTTTTCCACCAATACCTGATAATTGATCCCTGCTTCGCTCATTTGTTTTATTTCCGAGGCAGACACTTCCAGAATAAAATACCCTTCGGTATCAACAACGGATTCTTCAACAGGAATACCCAGGCGGGCTGCTGTTAAGATTTGTAGTGCCGGAATTCGGATTCGTTTATAAATTTCTTGAGAATAAAGCAGTTGAAGAATGAGGAGAAGGTTCAGAAGAACAGCGATTTTTTTCATTTGCCGGGTTATTGAAGGGAGTTATAATAATGACTGACACGGGGCTGGAACTACAAATTTAGCAGAAAATAATTCTGTAGAGAGAAAATAAGGTCAATGTTTATTTTGCTTTCCAACGAAGGGTGGCAGCTAAGTGTTCGATATCTGCAGCGAGGAAACGAATTACTGGTTCTAAAGAGTCATTGTTGGGCTTTACATTAAAATAAAGTGCTCCCCGTAAAAAGTGATGGGTACTATCTGTTAGAAAAAATTGACAGGGCGAGGCTGTCTCTTGCCCTTTGATGTACCACACAGTACCAAAAACTTTACGAGCAGGGTCGACAATTGTGCTCTGATCGATGGAGGTAGCCCTGGGTATGTGCTTCATGACAAAGGTTCGGGAATCTTCGGTTAGCGTCCGCAAGTTACCTTTTACGGGTTTATAGCTCAGATAAATCGTTGCCTTGTAGCGAGGAATTTCAATGTCCACCCAATATGAATTTTCTCCTGCATGGCGTGCGGGAACAATACGTGAGTAGACCGGGTATTCAAATGCATAGGGAAATGTGGTGTCGTAAGTTTGATATTTTTTCTCAGGAAGGTCAATCCTTATATAACCTCTGGGTTTGGGTAAGGGGGCATCGTTGCAGCCATACATTGCAAGCGACAAAACGAACATGATGACAAGGTATCTCATGATTCCTCTTTTTCTTCGTAAACAACTTTTACCCTTATTTTCCCAATTTTCCGTTCGTTTGATTCTTCAATACGAAGTTCGAGATTCCGGAAGTGTATTACTTCACCTTTATCAGGAAGACGACCTTCTAATTCAAGAATAAGCCCTGCCAGTGTATCAAACTCACCTTCGTAGTCGCTGAAAAAATCGTCGGGAAGATTGGCTATACGTAGAAAATCGTGAAGCAAAATCTTTCCTTCGAAAACAAAAGTGTTTTCATTGATCTTCTCGTAATTAATTTCGGGCTCGGTATCAAACTCATCATTGATTTCGCCTATAATTTCCTCGAGTATATCTTCCAGGGTTACAATGCCTGAAGTTCCTCCGTATTCATCCACTACAATGGCCATGTGGATCTTATTGTTTTGGAATTCTTTAAGCAATGAATCAATTTTTTTGCTTTCCGGTACAAAAAACGCGGGTCGGGTATGTTTTTGCCAATTGTAGTTTGGCCCTTCGTCGAGGTGTTTAAGCAAGTCTTTGATGTATAAAATGCCGTTGATGGAGTCAGTACTACCGCTATAGACGGGAATACGAGAATAACCTGAAGAGGTAATGGTTTGAATTACTTCTTCGAAAGTGGCGTTATTGTTTATGGCTATCACATCTACTCTCGGGATCATGATTTCGCGTACGCTTATACTACCAAAGCGCACAATGCCCTTAACAATTCTAACTTCCTGATTTTCGGTATTCCCCGGAGCCGCAATATCTATGGCGTCACTAATTTCTTCCAGGCTGATGGACTCTTCTCCATTGCGCATACGCCGGTCGATGATATTGGTAGAATTTACCAAAATAGCACTGATAGGCCGGAATAATTTTCCGAGAAACAAAAGGGGTAAGCTCATGCGTCGCAGAAAAAAAACCGGATTAACCGTACTCAAAATTTTAGGAGTAATTTCTCCAAAAACCAGGATAACACCTGTTACAACGACCACTTGTAAAATGAAAGTTAGTAAAGGATATCTTGAAGTATCGAAAACCAGAGGTGTTAGATAGCTGGTGACTAAAACAATGGCAACATTTACAAAGTTATTCGCAATCAGTATAGTGGCGAGCAAATATTCGGGTTGTTCCAGCAATTTCACCACACGCTTACTGCTGGCTTTGTTGTCATTTTTATACTGATCGAGCTCTGGCCCTTTAAGACTAAAAAATGCCACCTCACTGCCCGAAATAAGGCCGGAGAGGATGATTAATAACAAGATTACAATCAAACCAATGTAAAAGGAAGCCGGCAACCCAGTCCACAAAAGTATAGCATTCAGGGCCGCAAAGAAACTATGGGGTTCTTTACAGATTGTTTCCAATCTCCAGGAAATTGGGTGTTTACAGTTGCAAAACTAATATAAAATCTCACAGCCCACCTAACGATTGGGTTAATTGTTTATGAGTCAAAAGCAGTTTCCTGCGGTTGCTATTGTGTGCTGTTGTTGCGAGAATGCTGATGTCGTAAAATAGCTTA
>DDBO01000042.1 GCA_002332755.1 Bacteroidales bacterium UBA2030
ACAGTCCATTTCTTCTCTACCTTGCCGGAGCCGGCTTTCTGGCAGCCGGATTTACTGATTTCCCGTTGGTTGCCTTTCACTTAAAACACAACCAAATAGCCAACGACTCCCTAATTCCAGCCCTGTATGCTATGGCTATGATTGTCGATGCCATGGCGGCACTTGCTTTAGGGAAACTATATGACAGATACGGTATTATTGTTCTCATCTTTTCAATTTTGGCTTCACTTGCGTTTCCACTGTTCACCTTTTCCGGCTCACTTCCTATGGTTGTGATTGGGGTTTCCTTATGGGGATTAGGAATGGGGGCACAGGAGTCTATCCTCAGAGCAATCATGGCCGACCTGGCACCCGCCGGAAAAGTAGCTACTGTATTCGGATGGTTTAATACAGTTTTCGGAATAGCGTGGTTTGCCGGGAGTGCCGTAATGGGTGCACTTTATCAGATATCTCTATTGTGGCTGATAGTATTTTCGATGATAATGCAACTGGCAGCAATTTCGTTGTTTGTTATGGTTTTTACGAAACAAAGGCATGGAAAATAACCTTAACGCCAACCACCGAAGATCGCTCACAGCCACCCTGAGGCTCATTGAGGAAATGATGCATGAGGTCTTAGACAATTTTCATCCGGTGCAACGGCCCATTTTTACTCGTATTGTGAATAACCTGAGTGAAGCTGAACAACAAAGAATTATTACCCTCATCAGAGAAATCGACCAATATATAATTCATTTAAAAAACTCCTACGAGCTTCATGAAGAGCCCAGGGACATTGAATGGATGCTCAAAGTGAGAAAATCAAAAGCATTGGAATTGCTTGAAGATACTTCTCCCAAGAGGCTTCAGGCCGGAGGTAAGCTTGATTCTCAAATCGCACAAAAATTGGAAAAAGATTTGGAAGAACTGCGCCAGCTCATAGATAAAATCTAATAGATGAATGCATTAGAAATTTTAAGTGATATCCTACGGCGACGCAAATACTCTTCATTAACCCAGCTTCTGCAGGCTGTGGAAAATTCGCAAAAAGGACAAATTCTTGAAATCGCTGTGTTGGGGCAGTTCAAATCAGGAAAAAGCTCACTCATCAACCATATCTTAAACCTTCCCTTGCTTCCTACGGGAGTTATTCCCGTCACATCGGTCATTACCAGAATATTGTATGGCACTTCGGAAAAAGTGGTCATTATCTTCAAAAACAGAAATCAGGAAGAAATATCCCTTGAGGAACTAACACAATATATTGTTGAAAAAGAAAATCCCGGGAATATAAAAGAAGTTGAACGAGCTGACATTTACTTGCCTCAGATGAGAAATCTGAAAGGTATATGTCTGGTTGATACCCCAGGACTGGGCAGTATTTTTTCGCACAATAGCGATGCTACCCGACAATGGCTGGTAAACATTGGCGCAGCCATGGTAGCTATTAGTGCCGAGCGGCCTCTGGCCGAAGAAGACCTATCTTTGATTGACGAAATACGTAAATATGCCCCACACACATATATTATCCTGACAAAAACCGATTTGTTCGGGCCTGAAAATCTAAACCAAATCATCGATTACTTAAAATCCAGCATCATTGCTCGTCTTCATTTCTCCCCTTATATATTAACCTATACCATACTTGACGGAGAGCAGTGTAGAAAAAAAATGATCGAGGACATATTCTTACCTCTTCAAAAAAATCTTTCCACCGAGATCAACAAAATCTCCATATTCAAGACAGATACCTTAGCCAAAGAATGCCTTAGCCTTTTACAGCTTACCCTCAAAGCAGCCCTCAATACAGAAGAAGAAAACCTTAAACTGAAAGATGCTATTACTGAAGGACAAACCAATTTGCCCTATATCACTGATGAATTGGGGCTGATAACCATCGACATCAAGAAAAAAATCAGAAACTTTACCGAAAACCTTCTGCTCCCTTCGCAGCAGGAGATAACCCAAATACTAACCCGGCAATTTGAGTCGGCATATAAAAACCAACATGGAAATTTATACCGCACCGTGAGATGGTACGAAGAATGGTTGGCCTCTACGCTGAAGGAAGAACTTTTAAAACTGGTAAAAAAGCAAATATCAGATATCGAAAATTTTCACCTGAATATCCGGAGGCAATATTTATTCTTTTATGAGTCAATAACCCACAAATTAAGCTCAAGGGTTGAACAAACTACAGGCATTAAAATGCCCGCACATCACCTGGTTTTAGAAACCCCAAGCGACATAACTCCTGATATATCTGTAAGTTACACCTTCGATACTCAGATTGAATTGCTTTGGTTTCTGATTCCCATGCGTGTATTCAAAAAGCAATTAGGAAAAATTTTAAAGCGCAAAATAGAAGAGGAATGCGAAAAAAATCTAAGGCGGCAAGCCAGCGACCTGGCCGACCTTTTGTCGAGTCTGGCTGAGAATTATCGAACCCTGATATGGAATGTGCTACAAGATCAACTAAAAATCATAGAGGACATCCTTTCTAACCGTGAACCCGATATTGAGCGGATCAAGAAAGACATAGCATCAGTGAATCAATTACTTGCAGAGAGAAGCAAATAAAAAAGCCGGCGCTAAGTCCGGCTTTGAAGTTGACCGACCAGGATTCGAACCTGGACTAAGAGAACCAAAATCTCCTGTGCTGCCGTTACACCATCGGTCATTGAAATGACGGTGCAAAAGTAAAAAAAGATTTTGTTTTTTAAGCAAGCTTGTTCAATAATTTTCATGAGTTTCGGAAAACAGGGTTTCACTGAGGATATCGCGGATGATTACAGAACTCATATAAAGCCCAAAAATGGCTGGCATATAGCTTATTGTTCCAACAGTAGTTCTTTTATTGGGTTCATTTTCTACATAAATCTGGCTGCCTTGCATTACTGGTTCTTCAGAGAAGACAGCTTTAAATCCGCCATAAATCCCATGTTTACGAAGCCTTTTTCTGATCAGAAAAGCCAGAGGGCAGGTATGTGTTTCTGAGATGTCGGCAATTTTTATTTGTTCGGGATTAAGACGTCCTCCCGCTCCCATGCTGCTGACAACTCTATGCCCGTATTTTACCGCATCGCTTAGTAAAAAGATTTTGGGAGACAATGTATCAATCGCATCTGCAACATAATCGTAGGGTTGGCAGATTATCTGATGCAAATTCTCATCTTTAAGGTATTTTTCAATAGTATTGAGCCGAAGGTCGGGGTTAATATCCAGGAGCCTGTCTGCCATCACCGATGCCTTGCTGCGACCAATGGTGCTTGTCAGGGCAGGCAGCTGACGGTTGATGTTGGACGCTTTTATAACGTCTCCGTCGAAAATGGTGAGTTGCCCAACTCCGGCTCTGCATAATGCTTCTGCAAGGTAGCTGCCTACTCCGCCTAATCCGGCCACCAAAACGTGGGCTCGTTGTAGGCACTCCAGTCCTGCCTGGCCAGTAAGCAACAGTGTTCGCGATGTCCAGTCTTCCATTTTGTTTAATTGAATAATGTTTGAAAAGAAAGGGATAGGTGGTCTGCTAAAGACTCTTCAGATATCTGTTTGATGCGGATTATTGCCCGGAATATTTCCTCAATCGACACTTGCGAATCATCGGTTTCAATCAGGAGTTGATTTAAGGGGGTCAACTGAACAGTCTGGATGAGGGAAGTTCCGGCATTGAGTATAGAAGGCCCGAATGACAGAAAGTATCCGGCTTCTATCAAGGGCAGAGCCGTTGACCAATTTCCCCGGAACCCGTGAAAAACAACGGGCTCCCTGAAGTTGTGTTTTCTTAATAAGCCAAGAACTTCAGAATGGGCTCTTACACAATGGATAACTAGGGGAAAATGAAATTGTTGCGCCCATTCTATGTGTGTTTCGAAAATTTTGATTTGTAATTCCAGGTTGGGTACCCTAAGCTTATCGAGACCGGTCTCGCCAATGGCCCTCAATTTATTTGTCTTAATCAGGTATTCGAGCTTTTCAAGGTTGTTTTCAAAATTATCGTCAATGAACCAGGGATGTATTCCGGCTGATATATATTTTGGCGGAGTCTTAGGGAGTGCAAATGGCGGAAGAAGGTTATACAGCGCATCGGTGGGCGAGTTGGGGTTATGGGTATGAAAGTTGGGAATATTCAGAAAGATCTGATTCATTTAACTCATATTTAAATGTTTGAAAAAAGATCTGATTTCAGAAAGGTTGCTTGAATTGGGTTTGAGTGTTTTCCATAGCTTTTCTATTTTATCCCGTTTCTCGGGTAAGGCTTCCAATAACCCATCGCGAGAGAGTTTAATTTTTTGTGCTGGTTTTTGTTGTTGTTGCACATAAAACGATTTCATATGCCTAAATCTGTCATAGGCATAACCATGGTGAAGGGCGGTATAGGGAGGATCAGCTCTTTCGAAAACCATAGTGTGTTTGCAAAGCAAGCGGGTTTCACCATCTGCAATTATTTCGAAGAAGCCTTTGATTGTGTGTGTTTGGTTTAATACCGTATCGTATATGAATTTGCGCATTCCTGCGATGATCCAATGAACATTTGAAACGTCCTCCATAACCAGGGTATCTCCGGCAGGGCCAAGGTATTCCATTTCGTCATAAAAGGCATTATATCTGAAGAATAGCCCATCGTTTATTAACCCATTTTTGTAGACAATGGCTCCGGGAGAAAACTCATCTTCAAGGTACATGCTGCCTTCGATGGGTGTATCGGGATCGAGAGAGCATAAATATCGCTCTGTGCGGGTAAGTTTTTCTTTTTGTTTTAATCGGTTGGATGATGAAATAAAATGTACGTTGTTTTGAGACCAAAGTGAAATACTTAAGAATAAAAGGGAAAGGCAAAGAGTAAACTGTTTCATTGTAAATTATATTCCCGCTTGCAAAATTAAAGAAATGCGAATCAGGAGCATAGAAGGGATGAGGAGGAGTGGAGGCAACTCTACACAATGAGGTAATAAATTAAAAAAGCTGACCCGGAAGGTGTGGGTCAGCTGAAGGGGTGGTTTAATAAAAATTTGGACTTTTAAATTAGTCCTGCTTTATGCTTTTCGCCAAGAACTTGTAGCATGTCGCGTGTCATGGCATCGAGGTCATAATCGGGTTTCCAGCCCCATTCTTCACGAGCAGCGCTATCATCGATGCTGTTGGGCCAGCTGTCGGCAATGGCTTGACGGAAATCGGGTTCGTAAGAAATTTCGAAATGAGGAATGTATTTCTTGATGTTTTCTGCCAGTTCTTTTACAGAAAAGCTCATGGCGCCCACATTGAAATCGCTATGATGTTTCAGCTTATTAAAGTCGGCTTTCATCAGCATAATGGTGGCCTTGAGGCAGTCGGGCATATACATCATAGGCAGGCGGGTATCTTCTTTTACAAAGCAGGTGTAGCGGCCGTATTTTATTGCATCGTAATAAATGGCAACGGCATAGTCGGTTGTTCCGCCACCCGGCAAAGTTTCGTTGCTGATGATACCGGGATAACGAAGGCCACGAACATCAAGCCCATATTTCCTTACATAATAGTCTCCAAGGAGTTCTCCGGCTACCTTGGTAATGCCATACATAGTAGTTGGGCGGAGTATGGTTTCTTGCGGTGTATTGTCGAGGGGGGTACCCGGGCCAAAAACAGCAATACTGCTTGGCGTAAGTACTTGTGCCATTTTGTGTTCGCGTGCACATTCCAATACATTTATCAGGCCATTCATATTCACATTCCAGGCATACATAGGATCTTTTTCTCCCGTTGCTGAGAGAATGGCCGCCATGTTAACTATCGCGTCAATGTTGTGCTTTTTTACTACTGCCTCCAGTTGGGCTCTGTCAGTAGCGTCAACTACTTCGCAGGGGCCTGTTTCGGTAAGCTTTGGAGAGGGAGCGGTTTTACGGATTCCTGCAATTACATTTTCCGCGCCAAATTCTTTACGAAGCTCCAGGGTAAGTTCCGAACCGATTTGGCCTGTAGAACCTATTACCAATATTTTTTTCATGTGTTTGATATTTAAGTTTTTGTTGTTGTTAGTGTGTTAACAAATTTGCGGCAAAAGTAAGGGAATTTTGCCGGGCTGCCAATAAATTGGGGAATCGCTTGCAAACGTTTGCTGAAATTTTGTTTTAAATATGGTTTTGTTAGGGAACTAACAGCTTAATTTGATAATTTTGCCGCACTTGAAAATCCGGAAAAATAATCCCTAAAAAGAATTCAACATGTATAAAAAATTTCAAGAGTATCTGCAGAAAGAGCTTCATTCCATTAAGGAAGCCGGCCTTTACAAAAACGAACGCATCATTGTTAGCCCTCAGGGTGCGGAAATCACTTTGAATACAGGGCAAAAAGTATTGAATTTTTGTGCCAACAACTACCTGGGGCTTTCCAATAATCCCAAGTTAATTGAGGCAGCTAAGGCAGCCTTCGAGTCGCATGGCTATGGAATGTCGTCGGTTAGGTTTATTTGTGGTACTACCGATCTTCACAAAAAACTGGAGGCTAAAATTGCCGAGTTTTTTGGTACTGAAGATACCATTCTTTATGCAGCCTGCTTTGATGCCAACGGTGGTGTTTTCGAACCGCTTTTGGGAGAAGAAGATGCCATTATCAGCGATGCTCTCAACCATGCATCTATTATTGACGGTGTAAGGCTTTGTAAAGCTGTCAGGTATCGTTATGCCAATGCCGATATGAACGAGCTTGAAGAAAGGCTTAAAGAAGCACAGGCTCAGCGTCATCGTCTGATCGTTACCGATGGTGTTTTCAGTATGGACGGTAACGTAGCTCCGCTTGACAAGATTTATGAACTTGCCGAGAAATACGACGCCATGGTTATGGTGGATGAATCGCATTCAGCCGGTGTCGTAGGAGAAACAGGCCGAGGTGTTACCGAGCTTTACAAATTAAAAGGAAAGATTGAAATAATTACCGGTACGCTGGGTAAGGCTTTTGGCGGTGCAATTGGTGGTTTTACTACCGGGAAAAAAGAAATTATCGATATGCTTCGCCAGCGCTCAAGACCTTACCTGTTTAGCAATTCTCTGCCACCCATGGTTGCTGCAGCCGGTATTAAAATGTTTGAAATGATGGCCGAAACCAACGAGCTTCAGGATAAGCTTCATGCAAATACGGCTTATTTTAGCAAAAAGATGTCGGAGATAGGTTTCGATATAAAGCCTACGCAAAGCGCTATAATTGCTGTGATGCTTTATGATGCTAAGCTTTCGCAGGATTTTGCTGCCCGCCTTCTCGACGAAGGAATTTATGTTATCGGATTTTACTATCCTGTGGTGCCCAAAGGTCAGGCCCGAATCCGGGTACAGATTTCGGCCGCCCACGAAAAAGAACATCTGGATAAAGCTATTGCAGCTTTTACCAAAGTCGGAAAAGAAATGGGAATCATTAAGAACTAAGATTCCTGTTTCATTAATTCCTAACTCTTGTGCTTGCAGGCCACCCGTTTGGGTGGCTTTTTTTTATCAAGCTTCTGGAAAACTGTTTAATTTTACTTTCAATTAACAGTAATCTGGATATGCGATTCATTTTAGGTTTTATTTTAATAGCAATATTACATCTGCAAACGGGCTATGCTTGCACCAATCTTATTGTTACCCGGGGAGCTTCCACGAATGGGAGCACAATGCTGGGCTATACTAACGACGCGGAATATATTTATCGGATATTTACCCGTTCGGCCATGGATTATCCGGCGGGAGATAGCGTTGAATTTACCAGTCGGTATGGGATAAAAGGTAAAATAGCACAAGTGAGGCATACCTATGGCATCATTGGTTTTCACATGAATGAATATCAGGTTGCCATTGGTGAGACAACTTTTACCGGAAGGCTTGAGCTGTGGAATAAAAGTGCATTTCTGGAGTATTGGCATCTGATGGAGTTGGCTTTGCTCAGAGCCAAAACAGCCAGAGAAGCCATTAAAGTAATTACTGATCTTGTTGAACAGTATGGATACGCTAGTGAAGGGGAATCTATTTCAATTATTGATCCGAATGAAGCATGGATTTTGGAGATTGTCGGGACTGGGACCGGAGGAAAAGGAGCCGTATGGGTAGCTATGAGAATTCCCGATGGAGCTGTCTCAGCCCACGCCAATCGTGCCCGAATAGGCGAGTTTCCATTGAATGATCCACAGAATTGTCTTTATTCGAAGAATGTCATTCGATTTGCGACAGAAAAAGGTTACTACGATCCGAAAAAGGATGGGGTATTTCGTTTCAACGATGTGTATTGTCCGGCAACACCGGCCACCCTCAGGTATTGTGAAACGAGAGTATGGAGTATGTTTCGCCGGGCTGCCCCTTCGCTTAATTTAAGCCCTGATTACCATAGAGGAGTTAAGGGTGCTGAACGATATCCTTTGTGGATTTTCCCCGACAAACCCTTAGGCCTTCAGGATGTTTTTGAACTTTTACGTGACCATTACGAAGGTACTCCTTTTGACTTAACGGTCGGCGTTGCAGCCGGGCCTTTTGGAAACCCCAATCGCAACCGACCATTGCAATGGAAAGCCGATACTCTGACTTGTGCCTGGGAACGGCCTATTTCTACCTTCAATACCGCTTTTTCTTTCGTGGCTCAAGCCCGCAATCAATTGCCCAACGAAATCGGAGGGGTTGTTTGGTTTGGTGTCGACGACACCTGGTTTACATGTTATTTTCCAATTTATTGCCATAATGCATCGGTTCCGCACGCCTTTGCATCGGGTAGCCTCCGTAAATTTTCGTGGGAATCGGCCTGGTGGGTATTTAATATAGTATCTAATTATGCCAATCTAAGGTTTTCTGACATTTCTGCCGAAGTCAGGCAAAAGCAAAGTGAAATTGAAAGTGTATTTCTGGTTCGCCAGGATTCGATAGAAAATATGGCGCTAAATCTGCAATATAAGGATAGGGTGAATTTTCTTACGGATTACTCAACAGCTTGTGGCGATTTTGTGGTTGACCAATGGAGAAATCTTGCGCTTTATCTGTTTACAAAATACAACGATGGGTATGTAAAAGATGCAACTGGAGTTCCGGTTGAGGCGGGTTATCCTGTCGATTATTATAATAAAGTAATTGAATTTGAGGGCGTTGAGAGATATTCCTTGCCTGAAGATTTTCAGGTGAAACACCAGCCTTACTGAGTTTTCTTGAATAGCCTTTATATTTCGTAATTTTGCATCCAAAAGCAAGAAGATTAGTAAAAAAAATTCATAAATAAAACTTTATCATGGCTGAAAATATGGAAAACAAAGGAAATGGTTTTAAAATTGCCGGGATAGTTCTGTTAGTACTCGCTTTGTTTTTCGGATGGATGTGGATAAGTACCCGTTCGGAGCTAAACACCATTACGAAAAAAGCGGAGCAGGAAAAAACCCAACTGAGACAAGAACTTGACTCATTGATGGCCGAGCACGAAAAGATTAAAGCCGAATATGGTGATTTAGCCGATAGCCTAAAGGTTAAGGATAGTATTATTCAGGCTAATGCCGTAGAAATTAAAAAACTTCTGGATACCAAGTGGGAATACGTAAAAGTTGTCAAGAAGCTTGACCGCCTGAGAGGCATTGCCCAATCCTATTTGCGACAGATGGACAGTTTATATACAGTAAATCGCCAGCTTAAGGAAGAAAATCAGCAGATGCGTGAAGAAATTGCCCAGGAACAACGCAGGGCACAACAACTTGTAAAAGAAAAGGAACAACTTGCCACAAAGATTGAAGAAGGTTCTTCCCTCACTATTTATAGCCTTACAGCCGAAACTCTGCGGGAAAGAAGTGGTGGTCGTGAAGAAGCTACGGATAAGGGCAAGCGCATCGAAAAGATCAGAGTTTGCTTTATTGTAGCCGAAAATAAGCTCGCAAAACCCGGCACAAAGACTTTTTATGTAAGAATTGCTGATCCCAACGGCAATGTTCTTATGAAAGGCAGGGGAGATGAATATTCCTTTATGTTTAAAGGAGAACAATTGCAGTATAGCAGCAGTGCCGTACTTGAGTATCAAAACAAAGCCACCAAGATGTGTATCGATTACAACAAGTTACCCTTACAGGAAAAATTCATCTCTGGTACTTATCAGGTGGCCGTTTACCTCGACAATAACATAGTGGGAGAGACGAGTTTCAAAGTTCGATAAAAACATTTCCCGTTTAATTGAGCGGCTTTATCTTTTGTAGTGGCAGTTGGTAGAGTACTCCGGCTGAGGTCACAAACCAGATAAAGCCGTTTTTAATTTCAACCTGTCGGATATCCTGGTATTCGGGTAAGGTTGAAGAATTCCATGAAATACCTCCATTGCCTGACCAGCAAAAATATCCCTGATCTCCGCCGGCAATGATAATTTCGTGAAAGGATGAGATTGAATTCAAGGCAGGTGAGTCACCGGGGAAAAAGCCGTTTTTTCTAATTTTTTTTAAAGAAAGGTTCAGAGGATCAAAGAAGTATATGGATGAACTTCGGGCGGTAATAAGAAATCCGTTTTGCCAGGGTGTGGCATCGGTCCAGAAATCGCCCTGGAAGGGTAATATCTGGGGTTGAAAGTTCACAGATGCCCTGATGTATAACATAAGTCCATTACCCACAACCAAACCCAAACTATCGCCAAGAAATGCTACATCGGCTAATTCATTGGAGTAAAACTTATACGACCATGTTTTTGCGTTATCATTTGAGAAATATAATACTCCCTTTTTGAAATTTTCGCCTGCAGTCATAACAATTGTTTTTTCTATGGATGCAATGCTTCGGAAAGCAGGTCGATTGAAAGAATGCATGGGTACACTATCGGCCAACCAATAAAAGAACCATGAATCGCCATTGTTGTGGCTTTGAAGCATAAAAAGACTGTCGCCACCGGCAATACCTTTGCCTGTTTTAGTAAATCCTAGTGTATAAACGCATTTGGATGAACTTTCCCATACGGAGTTCCAGGTTTGTCCTCCATTGGTTGTTCTGCTTATAAATCCGGATTGGTTTTTTCTTCCTCCCCAAATAAAACCCGTATCAGAATTTAAGAAATACAGTCCCCGAAGAGGTTCTGTTGTTAAAATTTGAGTTTTTTGCCAGTCGTCGAACATGGGCTCAGGGGTGCACGACTGAGATAGCCAGCATAAGGAGAACAAAGGAATTAAAACAGAGGCTTTGAACTTCATCAGAGCCCCAGCTTTTCTTTAATCTGTGCCGTTAAAATATTAATGGCTACGTGATTTTCTCCTCCCTGAGGAACAATGAGGTCGGCAAATCGTTTGGTTGGCTCAATAAACTGCTCGTGCATGGGTTTTACAAATTGTGCATAGTGGTCGATGGCTTGTTGAAGCGAGCGGCCTCTTTCGATCATATCTCGTTGGATGATGCGCATAAGGCGGTCATCGGGGGCAGCATCAACGAATACTTTTACATTAAGCCGGCTGCGCAGTTCCGGGTCTGTAAAAATTAATATGCCCTCTACTATAATGACCTTACGGGGATAAACCGTGATGGTTTCTTTGGCCCTGGAACAGGTTACATAACTATAAATAGGCATGGGTATGGTTTCTCCCATAAGCAACCTGTCAATATGATTGTTGAGTAATGAAAATTCAATGGCAGAGGGATGGTCGAAGTTGATTTTTTGTCTTTCTTCAGCGCTCAGGTGACCATTATCGTAGTAATACGCGTCTTGATAAAGAACAGATACGGCGTCATGAGGGAGGAGGTTGATGATTTTTTTTACTACAGTGGTTTTTCCTGAGCCAGAGCCACCAGCTATTCCAATAATGAGCATAGAGTAGTTTTTTGTTGCGAAAATAAATACTTTATAAAAAAGCCGGAGAAAAACTCCGGCTTAAAGGTTTGGTGTCAAATGTTTTTTATGCAAGGAAGCTTAAGAGAATACCGGCGGCAACGGCACTTCCGATTACGCCGGCAACATTGGGCCCCATGGCATGCATGAGGAGATGATTAGTTTTGTCGTATTCGAGCCCTATCACTTGCGATACTCTTGCGCTGTCAGGAACTGCCGAAACACCGGCATTACCAATCAATGGATTTATTTTGTTTTCAGGTTTCAGAAACAGGTTGATAAACTTAACAAACAAAACTCCACCTGCAGTCGCAATCATAAATGAGAAAGCACCCAGGGCGAATATTCCTATTGATTTTGGATTAAGAAAGTTGGTGGCTTGAGTCGAAGCGCCCACAGTCAGCCCGATAAGGATGGTAACGATGTCGATAAGCGGGCCTTTTGCTGTGTCGGCCAGACGTTTGGTTACACCACTTTCTTTAAGCAGATTGCCGAAAAACAACATACCAAGCAGGGGAAGGCCTGAAGGGACAATAAAAGTAGTAAGCAGCATACCCAGAATAGGAAACATTATTTTTTCGGTTTTCGAGACCACGCGAGGGGGTTTCATCCGAATAACCCTTTCACGGGGTGTAGTTAGCAGTCGCATGATAGGGGGCTGGATAACAGGAACAAGGGCCATGTATGAATAAGCTGAAATAGCTATAGCTCCCATAAGGTCGGGGGCCAATTTGGAAGACAGAAATATAGCGGTTGGGCCATCTGCTCCGCCAATAATGCCTATTGCTCCTGCTTCGCTAGGGCTAAACCCCAGCCCCAGGGCTGCCATATAAGCCCCAAAAATACCCAGCTGGGCGGCTGCACCAATAAGAATGAGCCGGGGATTAGACAAAAGTGCCGAAAAATCAGTCATCGCTCCAATTCCCAGGAAAATAAGAGGAGGATATACCCCCTGAATAACTCCGAAATACAAGTAATTGAGCACACTACCCGATTCATATATCCCAATTTTCAACCCCGGATAGAAAGGAATATTTCCTACAATTATTCCAAATCCTATTGGAACCAATAACAATGGCTCGTATTCTTTGGTAATGGCAAGATATATAAACAGCAACCCAACCAATATCATAATCAGGTGGCCTGCTGTTACATTGGCAAAAGCTGTGTAACCAAAGAATTGCTGCAAATGTTCCAGGATAAACCCAATAAAACTTTCGCTCGCAATCATATGTTATTCTCCTATTTCGATTAAAATATCACCTTCCATTACCGGATCGCCTTTGTGTTTGTGAATTTTCACCACGCGTCCTTCCTTATCTGAATCGATATTGTTTTCCATCTTCATGGCTTCAAGCAGGAGCACTCTTTGACCAATTTTCACATGGTCGCCCTCTTTTACAAGGACTTCGAGAACAGTGCCCGGAAGGGGTGATTTAATAAATCCGGCACCCTTGGGCGTTCCTGGGGTACTGGTTTTTGATGTAGCCGGATGTGTGTCAGTGGTTGGAACTGCCACACTTCTCACCAATTTGGGAGTTTTCGTGGGCGTTAGGTCTTTATCCACCTCTACGGTGTAAGTTGTTCCATTAATCTCAATAGTGGCAATATTATCCTCGATATTTATTATTTCAGCTTCGTACTGATTGCCGTGTATTTTGAATTTGAATTTTTTCATAGTTGTTTGATTTTGGGTTTATCTGGGGGTCTGACGTAAACCATAAATTTTCGAACTCCAGGGAGAGTAGAGGCGGGAAACCCGTTGTATTGTCAATACCGTGGTTTCGTTGTCATGAATTTGCTGCTGATACATGTGAAGGGCAAGCGCAATGGCAGCTGCAACCTCTCCCGGGATTCCTTCTTCCTGGGCTTCTGCTTGTGGTTCTTCTTCCCTCCGGCGTTTGAATATGGCCTTGATATTAAGGTTATAAACTTTGTTGATGTTTCTGAAAATTAAGCTCAGAAGGGCTAATGATGAGAATACAACCGACATGGCAATTATGGCCATAGCAATGCCAAAGGGATCGAGTTTGCCAAATTTCTCGGCAGAAGTCTCCTTCTCTTCAGTGATATTGGTAGCCTTAGGTGTGGTTTTTTTCAGAAAACCAAGCTCTGTTCCTCCATCCTCAAGCCTTCCATAGCTAATATCGGGTTTTGCGTCAGCAGGAATCATCATCTTGTCTACCAACTTTTTGCCATTCGATTCAAACAATGCCACCAGTTTAGAATTTTTCAGCTCAAAGTTCAAATGAAGAATTCCATGGGTGGGTTTATTGTTAGCGTAAAAAACAATATAGCTGCGGGGTGGAATTATGGTTCTGGGATCACCCTTGGGGATCTTATATTTACGCGGATTTTGCAAATCGTTTGTCAAATACATTCCACCAATATCGACGGGTGCGTATGAAGCGTTAAAGATCTCAATCCATCCGTTGCGTTCGCCAAAGTCATCGATATAATTAGAGTCGTTCAGTATAAGAATCTCATTAATTAACAATGACTTGTTTTTTTGGCTGTACCCAAGCAGCGGAAAGATGATCAACGCCAAAATGAACAGTTTCTGCTTCGACATGGGTATTTATTTTATAACGGGAGATTAGAATGTTTTTTAGGCGGATTGACATCTTTTTTGGTAGCCAGCGTTTGGAAGGCCCGGATAATTCTGAACCTTGTATTGCGGGGTTCAATTACATCGTCAATAAATCCGTATTTGGCTGCATTGTATGGATTGGCAAATTTCTCCTTGTATTCTTCTTCAGCCTTTAGGATATAAGCTTCTTTCTCAGCAGGGTCAGTGATTTCCTGTATTTTCTTGCTGTGAAGAATCTCAATGGCACCCTTGGGTCCCATAACTGCAATTTCGGCTGAGGGCCAGGCATAATTGATATCACCCCGCAAGTGTTTTGAGCTCATCACGTCGTAGGCACCACCATAAGCTTTGCGTAAAATAACCGTTACCTTGGGTACAGTAGCTTCGCCGTAGGCATAGAGCAGTTTGGCTCCGTGTATGATTATACCACCATATTCCTGTGCAGTACCCGGAAGGAAGCCTGGAACATCCACCAGTGTAAGGATTGGAATGTTGAAAGCATCGCAGAAACGAACAAAACGTGCCGCTTTTCTGGAAGCATTGATATCGAGCACACCTGCAAGATAATTCGGCTGGTTTGCAACAATACCTACCGACATTCCATTGAAACGGGCAAATCCGGTAACGATATTGGGGGCATAATGCCTCTGAATTTCAAGAAACTCGTTGTTATCGGCCAGGCTGTGAATGATGTCTTTTACATCGTAAGGTTTGTTGGGATTATCAGGAATGATGTAATTAAGAGCATCGTCGAGCCGGTCGATGGGATCGGTATTGGGAATTGTTGGGGGATCTTCGAGATTGTTTTGGGGTAGATAGCTTAACAATTTGCGAATCAGTAAAATACCCTCTCTCTCGTCGTCGGCTACAAAATGAGTAACCCCTGATTTGGCTCCATGAACCATGGCTCCTCCAAGCTCCTCCTCTGTTACCACCTCACCCGTAACGGTTTTAACTACTTTGGGGCCAGTCACAAACATATAACTGGTGTTTTTGCTCATAATGATAAAGTCGGTGAGGGCGGGTGAGTATACTGCACCTCCTGCGCAAGGGCCAAAGATGGCGGAAATCTGAGGAATAACGCCGGAAGCAAGTATGTTGCGCTCAAAGATCTCTGCATAGCCGGCCAAACTTAATACGCCTTCCTGAATGCGTGCTCCGCCACTGTCGTTGATGCCGATTACAGGTGCTCCCACCTTCATGGCTTGGTCCATCACCTTGCATATTTTATTTGCAAAAGATTCTGAAAGAGAACCGCCAAATACTGTAAAATCTTGAGAGAAGACATAAACCACCCGTCCATCGATGGTACCATGACCTGTAATAACCCCGTCGGACAAATATTGTTGGTCCTGCAGTCCAAAATCGGTGCAACGGTGGGTGACGAACATATCGAATTCCTCGAAGCTGCCTTCATCAAGCAATAATTCTATTCGTTCGCGTGCAGTAAGTTTGCCCTTGGCATGCTGGGCATCAATACGCTTTTGCCCCCCTCCCAGAAAAGCTTTTTCTCGCCTCTCGAGCAAGTCTTTAATTTTATCCTCTATTGCCATGATTTTGAGTTATTTTTGTTTGTTTTCACATAGTTCTGTCAATACACCACCAGTCGATTTAGGGTGAAGGAAGGCGATATGTAAGCCTTCGGCTCCCAGCCTGGGGCTCTTGTCGATGAGTTGTATGCCTTTGCTTGCAGCTTCTTCAAGCGCCCCTTCAATGTTTTTTGTAGCAAAGGCTATATGGTGAATGCCTTCACCTTTCTTCTCGATAAATTTGCCAATGGGGCCTTCCGGATCAGTTGACTCCAATAATTCGATTTTGGTCTGCCCGACCATGAAAAAGGCGGTCTTTACTTTTTGATCCTTAACCTCTTCTACTGCGTAGCACTTTAAACCTAATACACCTTCCCAGTAAGGAAGACTTTCTTCAATGCTTTTAACGGCAATGCCAATGTGTTCAATATGAGTGATTTCCATTTTTAAGCAGGTATTTTGAATTTTGCCGCAAAGGTAGGTCTTATTTTTTGTTAAAAAAAGTTAAATTAATGCAAAATGCATTGATTTTGATATATTTATAAAATTACATTTGACGAATATTTAAATATAATGCCTGATTAAATTTTCCCAAATAATTGATTCTGATTTTGTTGTAAGTACATACAGGCTATTCTGTTTCGAAAACGATTGCAGAGTAACTTTTATGAACTACCTTCGTCAAACTTTTTCCAAACATAAAACCATCTGAAATGAAAGCAATCAAACACTATGGCATTTGGGTTGTTTTGTTAGGTCTAATCTTTTTGGTCATGTCATGCAACTCATCGAAAATTGAAAAAGCACCTCTGATTCCGCTAAAGGATTTCTTCCGCAATCCTGAGAAAACCAGTTACAGGATTTCGCCCGACGGAAAATATTATTCATGGCTGGCACCGTACGAAAACAGACTTAATATTTTCGTTCAGGCAATCGGCAGTGACTCGTCCATTAGGCTTACCTCCGAAACCGATCGTGATATTGCAGGCTATTTTTGGGCCAGCGGTGATCGCCTTCTTTTTCTGAAAGACAACGGAGGAGACGAGAATTACAAGCTTTATGGAGTAAATGTGGACGGAACTAATCTCATTTGTCTTACTGATTTTCCCGGCGTTAGGACCCAGATTATTGATGACCTGGAGGATGACCCCGAGCATGTTATTATTGGTTTAAATAAACGCAATCCTGAGGTTTTTGATGCCTACAGGCTCAACATAATTTCAGGGAAACTCGACCTCATCGGGGAGAATCCCGGAAATATTGTGGGTTGGCTGACCGACCACGAGGGAAAATTGCGGGCAGCCTCGGCCATGGCCCCCGATGGAATAAGCTCCGTATTGCTTTATCGTGAAACTGAAAACCAGCCTTTCAAAGAGGTTATCACTACAAGTTTTAAAGATCAGCTTAGCCCTCATTTTTTCACTTTTGACAATAAAAATTTATATGTTTCGACCAACCTGGGGCGCGACAAAACGGTGATAGCCGAATTTGACCCTGCAACAGCAAAAGAAGTTAAAGTGCTTTTCGAAAACCCTGAATTTGATGTCGATGCCCTTTCGTACTCTAGGAAAAGGAAGGTACTAACTTTTGCGTCTTTCGAAAGTTTTAAAACTGAGTATTATTTCTTCGACGAAGTTTTCAAAGGCAATTACGAGAAAGTAAAAGCAGCTTTGCCCGGATACGAAATCGCTTTTACTTCATCCACCCGAAATGAAGACCGTTTTATCGTCAGGACCTATAGTGATAAATCTTTAGGGGCTTATTATATATACGATGTGGCTTCGGGGAAAATTGATAAGCTTGCTGATGTAAGCCCCTGGCTTAACGAGGAGAATATGGCAAGTGTAAATCCCATAGAATTTGCCAGCAGGGATGGACTGAAAATTCGTGGATACCTCACCCTTCCTAAAGGATATACGATGGATAATGCTCGTAATCTTCCTGTGGTTGTAAATCCCCATGGTGGACCCTGGGCACGCGATAGTTGGGGGTTCAATCCCGAAGTGCAATTTTTGGCAAATCGCGGCTATGCTGTGCTTCAAATCAATTTCCGTGGCTCTACCGGTTTTGGAAAAGACTTTTGGATGAAGTCGTTCAAGCAGTGGGGACAAACCATGCAGGAAGATATTACCGATGGTGTAAAATGGCTCATCGACCAAGGAATAGCTGATCCGAAACGTATCGCCATCTATGGCGCAAGTTATGGCGGATATGCCACTCTTCAAGGCATTGTAAAAGACCCTGAACTCTACGCTGCAGCTGTTGATTATGTTGGCGTAAGCAATTTATTTACTTTCTTGAAAACTATACCCCCATACTGGAAGCCTTACCTGGAAATGATGTACGAGATGGTTGGTCATCCACAGAAGGATAGCCTGATGATGGCACAGAATTCACCGTCTTTGAATGCCGACAAAATTAAAACGCCTTTGCTTATTGCTCAGGGTGCCAACGACCCAAGGGTAAATAAAGCCGAGTCGGATCAGATGGTTGAAGCCCTCAAATCCAGGGGAATAGAAGTAGAGTATATTGTAAAAGATAATGAGGGACATGGATTCAGGAATGAAGAAAATCAATTTGAATTTTATGAAGCCATGGAGAAATTTCTTGCCAATCATTTAGGCGAAAAAAAGTAACCCAAATACTCTGATTTAGCAGCAAAAAAGGGCATCGGTGGGTGGATGCCCTTTTTTATTTGTTGGTGGTATTAGTGTTGGAATTATTTTTCCGATGAGGTATTAGGAGGAAGGGTATCTAAATCGTTGGGTTTATCTTGTTTTTTGTTGATATGGTTCATGGTGCGTTGTATGCCTATATTTATCCACATTAAAACGGCCTC
>DDBO01000020.1 GCA_002332755.1 Bacteroidales bacterium UBA2030
CCTGTTCCAGGTTCCAAGTTCATGGCTGATGGTTCCAGGTTCGGATTTAATATGTCTGCTTATTGCAAAACATAGTTGATGACCATAAAATAATTTTGCATTATATAATAAATTTTTGTCTAGCCTATCATAACACAACCCACACAAAAACAAGGATTAACCTGTTCCTGGTTCCAAGTTCCTGGTTGATGGTTCCAGGTTCGGATTTAATATGTCTGCTTATTGCAAAACATAGTTTATGACCATAAAATAATTTTGCATTATATAATAAATTTTTGTCTAGCCTATCATAACACAACCCACACAAAAACAAGGATTAACCTGTTCCTGGTTCCAAGTTCCTGGTTCATTTTTCTTATTTCTGATTTTATATGCATACTTATAACAAAATATATTTGATGACCACAAATAAATTTTGCTGTATATTATACATTTATCCTATCCTATCCTATCATATCATAACACAACCCATATCAAAACTGAGATTAAGATCACAGATTGTTATTGACTCCAGATTATATGTTCCTAGGTATTTTTAGATTCAGAAAACAACATGATCAAACATAGAGGAATATTATACAAAGATTATCGTTGATTTTCCCTTGTGCATAGAATCTACAGAAATAGATACCGAGTCTTTAGGTAGTTTTTCAACATGTCAATTTAGGCAATATCATTTAACGCGTTCATGCGATAACTTTGCAGAAAAGCCTATTCCTGATAATGACACCAAATAATGTTAAAGGCAAATTATTTTGGGCCGGGCTTTTTGCTATAGCCATGGCCTATGTCGAAGCTGCGGTTGTGGTTTACCTTCGACGCATATGGGGCATTGAAGACCTGATGTCGGATGTCTCCTCAATAGATGTTCACCTGGGAATAATAGAAATCGGCCGGGAATTGGCAACGCTTATGATGTTGATTGGTGTAGGTTTTATCGCAGGAAACCGTATGCAATCGCGTTTGGGCTATGCCCTTTTCTCGTTCGGAGTTTGGGATATTTTTTATTACGTATGGTTGAAAATATTTCTCGATTGGCCTCATTCTCTGGCCGAATGGGATATTTTGTTTTTAATACCTCTTCCCTGGTGGGGACCCATCTGGGCACCCTTACTTATCGCCCTCACAATGGCTATTTGGGGAATATTTCTTATCATCCTTGACAAAAGAGGTAAAATAGTCCGAATTAAATTAAAAGAGAGTTTTGGCTTAGCCACGGGTGTTTTAATCCTTTTGGTTACCTTTATGAAAGACGCTTTATTGGCAATTCCAGATCAATTGAATGTGGTTCACAGTATTAGGCCCTCAGGTTTTCTCTGGCAGCTTTTTCTGGCGGGGTATTCCCTCGCATTGTTCCTAATTATTAACATCTCCCGGCGACCACTTAAATAAATCATTCAAAATCAAAATATTGAATTGAAACAATTTTACTACCTTTATACTAACTCAGCCGCTAAAACAGACTCAAGTCATAAGAAAGAAATTGATTATTCCTTTGTTTTAAATAATTAATATACATATATATCAATTAAAATAAATATTATTTTAAAATTTTTTACTCAAAACCTTTTACAGATAAAAAAAATTTGTAGCTTTGCTCAGTTTAATGTCGTTGAGGAAAAGAGTTGGAAAGAGATTTGTTTAAATGATTTCCCAGGATTAAACTAATTGATTTGTCTTACTAACCAGTTAAATTATTTTTCTATGAAAAAGATGATTCATTTTTTACTTAAAAAGGGAGTGGAGATCCAACAACGTAAACATTACAAAATGCACTGGCAAAAAGAAATTGAAGAGTATAAAAAGGCAAAGGATAAAAAAAACAGAATTAGAATTTTCTTAGAAAAGTTGTATTTAAGATTATACTGGGGATGCTCCCCCTTGCATTACTATAGATATGGATTTTATAAAAAGGATTGCAAATTAAGCCTTTCGGAAATGAGAGAATATATGCCTAACTTTTTTGCTTACTTTTTATTTATGCCCCGTTACTTTGGAGGGGTCGCTGAAATAAGCAGAAATAAGGATTTAACGCAGGTCTATCTTAAGGGATTGAAATTGCCCTATCCAAGGGTAATTATTAAATATGACAATAATCTTTTTTATGATGATGAAAACAACCTATTAAGTCAGGAAGATGCCTACGAAAAGCTAATGAATAGTGGTGCTGAAAAATTATTTATAAAACCCAGCGAAGGATTAGGCGGATATGGAATAATTGTATTCTCAAAAAATGCACAAGGTTATTTCACCAAACATGGGGAAATATTGGACATGGATTTCATGAAGTCTCATTTTAAAAAGGACAGATATATTGTTCAAGAAGGTATAAAACAACACCCGGAGATGAGCAAACTTTTCCCGGGAGCAGTGAATACCCTGCGCATTGTTACTTTAGTTGAGAAAGACAAACCGAGAATATTGTTCGCCTTTTTGAGAATGGGACGTGATGAAGTAGAAGTTGACAATGCAAGCCAGGGCGGAATATTTTGCATGGTTGATCAAGAAACAGGGGATTTGGCCAAATATGCATTCTCAGACAACAAAGAGCAATTTGAATATCACCCCAATACGAAGATTCAATTTTCGAAAACAACCCTTCCTGACTGGGAATCGACCAAGAAATTTATTCTGTCGGCTGCAATTAAATGCAAAGAGCTTCCCTTCATCGGGTGGGATATTGCCATTACCGAAGAAGGACCGGTTATCATTGAAATGAATGAGGGTCCTGGTATTGAGGTTATCCAGGACTTATATGGAGGTATCAGTAAAAGTCTCAATGTTGGAAACCCCAGAAAATGGTGGTTCTACGACAAATTCTCAACCTATTATCCCGCGAAAATTGCATAAATAATTGTATGGTGTAATACCAGAGAATTTAGTAAACGTCCTGTATTCCTCCCTGGTTATTTGTATATTAAACATGGGACTATCTTCTATTCAGAAATAAGTACAATAATGGTTGTAAACAGAGATATCGTAATAATTGGAATACAATCTTGGGATATAAAAATTGGAAGCAACTGTAAAAACCTTGCTTGGGAGTTTGCCAAACAAAACCGTGTTTTGTATGTGAATCCTCCTTTGGATAGGGCTGAAAAAATTCGTAAATATTTTCAAATTCAAAGAAGGATGAATAGAAAAGACTCAAATAAAACAAAATCAGGAAATTTAGAAAAAATTACAGAAAACTTTTGGGTACTGAATCCTGCAATGACGAGAGAGTCGATAAACCGGATACCCTCTTATTCTGTCTTCTCCCTCTTAAATAGATTAAATACCAGAAGATTCAGCCGGGAGATTAAAAAAGTTTTAAAAACATTGAATTTTCGAAATTTCATTCTGTTTAATGACAGTTCCATGTTCTTGGGAGAATATATTAAAGAATACCTTCAGCCAAGCATATATATTTATTACATAAGAGATTTCCTGATATTGCATCCTTATTGGAGGAAGCATGGAACTAAATCAGAACCTGCGTTAATAAAAAAAGCAGATTTGGTCTTAACCAATTCAGAAGTATATAGAGACTATGCGTTACAGTTTAACTCCCAATCATATATGGTGGGTCAGGGCTGTGATATAAGTATCTTAGACAAAGTCGATGAGATTGAAATTCCTAAAGACTTATCGAATATTCATGGTATAAAAATAGGATATGTAGGATATTTAACCGGGGGCCGGCTTGATATTAATCTCATTGAATTTATCGCCAGGGAAAGACCCCAATGGAATATTGTTCTTGTTGGGCCAGAAGATGAAAGGTTCAGAAGATCAAGGTTGCATGACATACCAAACATTAAATTTCTTGGACCTGTAACCCCAGAGAGTGTACCGGCTTACATCAAGGGTTTTGATGTCGCCATAAATCCTCAGGTAATTACCCCGGTTACCGATGGGAATTATCCAAGAAAAATTGACGAATACCTTCTTCTAGGAAAACCTGTGGTATGCTCTGCTACCCGGGCCATGCGGTATTTTGAAGACACTGTATATGTTGCCGGGAACTATCACGAATTTTTAGAGAAAATTGAAATTGCACTGCAAGAAAACTCAACTCTAAAGATCAATAAAAGGGTAGAAACCGCCAGAAATCATTCCTGGGCAAATAATGTTGAAGAAATTTACCGGAGAATTATCCAATTAGAAGAGAAAAGAAAATATGAAAAAGAGAGCTATTCATTCACTTCCAATTAATGAATGAATATAAAGATTTGAGGGAAAAATGTTTGCATATTTCTGTTAAATAAACGGATTATTCGCCATTTCGTAACCCAGGGTTGTACTTGGTCCATGTCCGGGATAGACAAGGGTATCGGGAGGCAACACAAAAAGTTTGCGAACAATGCTGTCTTTTAGCTTGTCGAAATTACCCGTTGGGAGATCAGTACGGCCTATACTATCGCGAAACAAAACATCACCTGTGAAAAGGATACCCTCCTCTTTGGAATAAAAGCAAACGCTACCGTCGGCATGCCCAGGGGTGTAGATTACTTCGAGGGAAATTTCTCCTAAGCGAAGGATATCTCCTTCCTCCAAAAAGCCAGTGGGAGGATAAATTTTACCAAGTTTAATCCCAAAAACAGATGCAAACTCGGATGCCAAATCAATAAATAACTTTGAAGAAGGGTGTACCTTGTAGCCGATCCCGTATTCTTCATAAAGAAAAGGATATCCCTGCATATGATCGATATGAAAATGCGTGTGAACAGAGTCTATAGGTTTCAGGGCTTTATCAACCAGAAATTTCTTAAGCGTTGCCCATTCATTGGGATACTGGCAACCACAATCGATGATCAAGCATTCCTCACCTCCTGTTTCAAGCACATAGGTATTTACCTGGAAATCATTGAACACAAAGCAATGGACATTTAACATTAGCGAATTGTTTTAAGGTCTTCAAAAATAACAGAATTAAAGAAATCACCGAAAGCTGACGAAAAGCACCAAATAAGCCTCACCCTATACACAAAAAAAAGAGAGACTGATTTTAAGCACAATAGAATAAACTTCTGATTCAAAGGACTATACAGGTAAAAATGTATATTCCAACAAATTAAGTTCTCTCATTGTCTCAATAAAGATACTTAACAAACGGATAGCAAGCAATTTACTCAAATTAGAGTTAAAATATTGATTATAAACCTTGTAAATTATCAACAGCATTGTTGAAAAATAAACCCCGGCAAAACGGGTGACGATACAACGATGAGATGTAATTTTGCAGCCCTTTTAAAAAACAGCTCAAGATGGAACCGGGAACATTATTGATACTCATTGCTATTGGACTTATTGCCGGAATTTTCAGCGGCATAGTAGGATTAGGAGGAGGAATTATCATTATTCCAGCATTAATATATATTCTGGGGCTGTCCCAAAAAGAGGCCCAAGGAACCAGTTTAGCCCTCATGCTTCCCCCCATCGGGCTGCTGGCAGCCATCAATTATTATAAAGCAGGTGCCATCAACCTAAAGTATGCGTTGATCATAGCCCTGGCATTTTTGATTGGAGGTTACCTGGGTTCCAAAATTGCTCTAAGCCTTTCCGACCAGACGCTCAAAAAAATCTTTGCCTTTGCTCTGCTAATACTTGGGTTTAGGATGTTAATATGGAAACATTAAATTCCCGAATCGAAGACAAAGCGCGGGATGTGAGATAAAAATCCAACCTAACACTATTAACAAAAATTGTGTTAATAATACAATCTTACATTAACTAAAAACTTATACAACAAAACATTATAAAAGTTTATCCAAATAAAATATTGACAATCAATTAATAATGCAAAACATTAAAATACAGCAAATTAACAAGAATTGTTAGTAATTATCTCAAAAGTTTGGGAAAAAATGTTACCAATACCAGCAGCGAGGTTACTAATTTTAGAAACTCTAAATTCTACATTCAACCCTAAGTAAACACGTTAAAACGGGGAGTAATATGCAAGAAAAAGAATCAACTGCCGGTAATGGTAGAGTAGCAACGGAAGTCAAGCAAATGAGCCTTTACGAAGAGATGCTCGTTAGCAGAAATATGAAAAAAGAGGAAAAAAAGATGAAAGATTTGCAGGAAGAAATTAAACCACTCGAAAAACCGGTAGCCCAAGAAGAGAGACAGGTTTACACCTATGAAGAAGCCCTTGCAGCCTCAACAGAGTATTTTGGAGGCGACAGCATGGCAGCCAATGTATGGGTGAGTAAATATGCGCTGAAGGATAGCGAGGGAAGGCTATACGAACTCACCCCCGATGACATGCATAGACGCATAGCCCGGGAGATTGCCCGTATAGAAAAAAGGTATCCAAATCCCATGAGCGAAAACGAGGTATATGAATTGCTTAAAGGATTCAAATACCTGGTACCCCAGGGCAGCCCCATGGCAGGTATAGGCAATCCCATACAAATAGGAAGTTTGTCGAACTGCTTTGTCATTGGCCAGGAGAAGCCGGCCGACTCTTACGGTGGCATCATGCGTATCGACCAGGAACAGGTGCAGCTGATGAAACGCCGCGGTGGAGTTGGTCACGACCTATCGCACATTCGGCCCAAAGGGAGTCCGGTGAAAAATACAGCATTGACCTCTACGGGTATTGTCCCGTTTATGGAGCGTTATTCTAACTCCACCCGTGAAGTAGCTCAGGATGGCAGAAGGGGTGCACTGATGATGACCATCTCAGTGAAACACCCTGATGTGCAGGACTTTATCGACGCCAAACTCGAGGCGGGCAAAATCACAGGGGCAAACATTTCGGTCAAGCTCACCGACGATTTCATGTATGCCGTAAAAAACGACCGGGACTACACCCATCATTTCCCCATCGATAGCGACAATCCTACGTTCACCCGCACCATCAAAGCCCGCCAGCTGTGGGACAAGATTATCCACAACGCATGGAGATCAGCCGAACCTGGAATATTGTTCTGGGATACGGTAATCCGTGAATCGATCCCCGACTGTTATGCCGACCTGGGATTTCGTACAGTGAGTACCAATCCCTGCGGCGAAATTCCGCTTTGCCCGTACGATAGCTGTCGCCTGATGGCCGTTAATCTTTTCGGATATGTTGAAAATCCATTCACCAAAGATGCCTTTTTCAATGTTGAACTTTTTACACAACATATCCGCAAGGCCCAGCGTATTATGGACGACATTATTGACCTGGAATTAGAAAAAATTGATGGAATCCTCGACAAAATTCGCAAAGACCCCGAGGATGAAGAGACCAAGCGAACAGAAAGGCTTTTGTGGGAAAACATAAAATCCAAAGCCATTCAAGGCCGGCGCACAGGGCTGGGCATAACTGCTGAAGGAGATATGCTGGCAGCCCTGGGATACCGTTATGGTAGCGACGAAGCCATCAATTTTAGCGTTGCCGTGCATAAAACTTTAGCCCTGGAGGCCTATCGCTCATCGGTAGAAATGGCAGCCGAAAGAGGACATTTCCCTATTTACGATGCAAAACGTGAAGAAGGGAATCCGTTTATCAATCGCATTCGCGAAGCCGACCCCGAGCTATATGACCATATGGTGAGGTACGGACGCCGAAACATCTCACTTCTGACCGTAGCTCCCACAGGAAGTGTAAGTATTTTGACCCAGACTACCTCGGGCATTGAACCCGTCTTCGCAGTACGCTACAAGCGCAGGAGAAAGGTGAATCCGGGCGATAAAAATGTAAAAATCAGTTATACAGATATAACCGGTGATGCCTGGGAAGAATATAATGTCTTGCACCATAAATTTATTGATTATCTGAAAATTAAAGGTTACGACCCGGAGAAAGTAAAATATCTGCCTGACGAAGAGATTGACAAGCTCATTGAGGAATCACCCTACCACAAGTCGACAGCCAATGATATTGACTGGGTGGCAAAAGTAAGGATGCAGGGTGCAATTCAGAAATGGGTGGACCATAGCATCAGTGTGACGGTGAACGTACCGGCAGAGACTACGGAAGAAATGGTGAGCCGTATTTACATGACCGCATGGGAATCGGGATGTAAGGGTGTTACGATATACCGTGACGGTTCGCGCGACGGTGTGCTCGTCAAAGAAACCAAAAAAGAAGAACAAGAGACCATCAAGGAAAACAATGCCCCCCGAAGACCCAAAGTACTCGAAGCCTCAGTTGTAAGATTTGTAAATGGAACTGAAGAATGGGTAGCTGTAGTTGGTATTTATAATGGACGTCCTTATGAAATTTTCACAGGAAAGGCTGAAGGATTTTATGCACCTAAATGGGTTACTAGTGGATGGGTTATTAAAAATCGCCTGCCCGATGGTAGTTCGCGCTACGATTTTCAATTCATGGATAAGGAAGGCTACCGCACTACCATAGAAGGACTTTCGCGAATGTTTGATAAGGAGTACTGGAATTATGCCAAGTTAATTTCGGGAGTGCTTCGCCATGGTATGCCATTGCCTTCGGTAATTGATCTGGTTTCAAAGCTGCGCCTTGACTCCGATAGCATCAACTCCTGGAAAACTGGTGTTGAACGAGCGCTCAAACAATTCATACCCGACGGCACGGTTGTAGCCAAAGCACAATGCCCAAATTGCGGACAAACCGGAACACTCGTCTATCAGGAAGGATGCCTGAAATGTACCAGTTGTAATTATAGTAAATGTGGATAAACTCAATTACTAACCTTTGTCATTACATAAAACAAGAGGCTGCCATGCAAACAGGCAGCCTCAGTTTTTTGTATAAATCAGCTACTTAAAACAACAAAATTGCAATATAAACCAAGTAAAAAAGGATAAAAAGCCCACCCTCAATCCTATCGATCATCATGCGTTTAAAAGTAAAGGTGCTAATGAGTAAAAGCATCGAAACGCCAATATTTACCCAAAAGTCGCGCAACAAAGCCGGATCGGCGGGAAGAGGTTGAATTACTGCCGTGAGGCCCAGAATCAGAAAAACATTAAAGATGTTGCTCCC
>DDBO01000052.1 GCA_002332755.1 Bacteroidales bacterium UBA2030
AAAAGATAAAAGCCACGAATGCACGAATGACAGGCGAAACCTGGATGAGAATTATTCGTGAATTAGTGGCTAAAAATGGATCTGAACAATACAAAAGGCGGTGAGCAAAATACAGAAAAACTACATTCGTTGGGTTTGGAATAAAAAAACCGGCCACTTTTCAGTGCCGGTCTTCAATGTAAAAAGAAATATAAACGAAATTTTACTTAACTACGATCTTACGAGTATACAGGCCTTTATTACCCTGGATTTTCAGAATATAAATTCCTTTGGCCCACTTGCTGACATCAATCTGCGTTTCAAAGTTACCGCTGTAACCAGGCAACCTTTCATCGTAAACCTGATGCCCGGCCATGTCGTTGATCTGAAGGGTTAAATCCTGAGAAATGGAAGAGGTGAAGCTTATATTCAGTTGATCACTAGCAGGATTAGGCCAGAGGTGAAACTCAGAGAAAATATCGTGGGGCTCAATACCTACATTCAGTGTTTCGTAATGAACCTGCCAGCCTTTGTAATTTAAGGCACCATCAGTCTTCCAAACCAGGTAAAACTGTCCGCTTGGTGAAGTTATCGGGGCCGGAGGAGTATTCGGGTCGTAAACTCCGGAGATTGTGGCAAGCAACTGTTGTGTTTTCAGGTCGTACACCTTAAGCCAATCGTTATCCGTTTCACTTTCAAAATAATCGAAGAATAATGTAACGGATGAGGCATAAGGCGGGGCAATCTTAAACATGCAGTTGCTGTTGGGAACATAGTTGAAAGTACCGGATCCATCATCGAAAGTGGCTGAATAATCGGTGTAAGTTTTAGTGCCAGAACAGAACGTGGGGCGGTTGGCCTGGAAATTAAGCAACCAACCCTGAGCTTGTTCAGTACTATTGGTAACCATGTGCAATAACACTTTATTACCCGTGGATGTAAATTGAGGGGGAAGCGAATTGCCGGAGTATTTTCCAACAAGGGGTGCATTTTCATCTCCACCGTCATAAATATATAATGTATCCCCTGCAGCCATTTCAAAGCGATAGAAAGAAATAGTAAGGCTGGTGACTGAATCGGTTTCTGTTTGAGGGTTGATCAGCCATTTAGCACTGGTATTGTTGAGATATGGAGCAACCGGGCCTGAGCCATCTTCGAGCGTACCGACCATATCTTTAATTTCAGTAAAATCAGTAGTATAATAAGGATAACCGGCACCAGGTTTAAAATTACGCACCATGGCTTGTTGAGTTGTAAATCCACCAGCATTAGCCAAAGTGTAATATCCATTCATATACCCATCCCATCCAAAATTAAAATGGAAATTTCGAGGTGTTTGATCATCATAACCATCTACTATGAACGCATGCCCCGCAGTGCTACCAGCCTCTAATCCGGAGTAGTAAACAGGATTACCTTGATCAATTTGTTCTTTGACCATGTTTTCCCATACCGTAGCAGTGTAGGCTTGACGTTGCAGATATTGAATCTGGTTATCGTATTTAAAATAGGTTCTTGCCGCATATGGAACATCACTTGATTGAGCTCCTGAGCCATCAGGACCATAATTCATTTTAACCGATACTCCGGTATGAAAACTTATTAATGCAATAGGCAGGTTCAAATTATTGGGACTGGTGTAAACCATTCCATTCCAGTTATACTGCGTCGCACCAAAATTGGCGGAGATGTAGCCATATGGAGGCAGGTAATAAGAATATGAACCCTGACCCTGCAAAGGCCAACGCCAGTAGTACATTATCTGGCTCATGGCAGTTGCCACACAACCGGCATACACATGACCACCAGGACCGGCAGGATTGGCGGGGCAAAGGTAATTGTATGGATCATCCTGATTCCATTCTGAAGGTAACAGAGGATCAATCCCTTTGGAACCATTTTTAAGTGTTCGTCCATTGAGCAGGCTATTCCATACTATGGCAATGTCATCCGTAGCTTCCAAGGCTTTACCGCGTAAGAAAAGAATTTGATCACGATAATCAGCCATCATACCGCGGAAGCCTTCGGGTTGGGGTCTCGATGGGTCGTAGCTGCCTTTCAAATTATACCCAATAATCGGATAAAAGGCATCTTCAGCAGAAACGATGACAAAACCTCCCTGTTTAAAATTATAGACATACATCACAACCACATCGTTGGCTTTGATGGTGTGAAAGTCGGCAATAGTACCGGTTTCACCAGCCTGCATTGCGTAAAGATTAAGCGCTGCCTGACGTGCTTTGGATTCTGGCACAAAGGCTGCGAATAGATTCATGGCCATGAATGAAAACAAGGCCAGCAAGAGGATACTTATTTTTCTCATCATGTTAAAAAATCTTGGTTACTAAAAATTGTTGGGCAAAAATAACGAAATTATACCCGAAAACCTTTTCATTTAAAAAACTTTATCACTTTCGTTACCTTTGACCCCCCACTTTAAAATGAAAAATATGATTCGACCTATAAGGCGAGTAGCTGCTATTCACGACATCTCAGGCTATGGTAAAGCCTCTCTCACAGTGGTGATACCCATTTTATCAACTATGGGGATTCAGGTTTGTCCTTTACCTACAGCAGTATTATCTACCCACAGCAAATTCAAGGGCTTCTACATGCACGACCTGACGGATGAACTTGAACCCATGATAGCTCACTGGAAATCGCTGGATCTTCATTTCGATGCAATATACACTGGTTTTTTGGGAAGTGCCCGACAAATAGAAATAGTTGAACGTTTCATCCGGGATTTCAAAAAAACTGAAACCTTGGTTATTATCGACCCTGTTATGGGAGACGATGGAACACTTTATTCAACCATGAACGAAGAAATGGTCATAGGAATGCGTCGTTTGATAGCGTATGCAGATATAATCACACCAAATTTAACAGAATTATCTTTCATAATTGGAGAGAATTATCATACCGATATGCCTGAATCAGTTCTGCGAAGCTGGATTCAGAGGGCCATAGATATGGGACCAGAAACGGTAATTCTTACAAGTGTTCCTCAGCAAGGCCTTCCCCGGCGTACAGCTGTGCTTGCATACGGAAAAAATACAGGCAAGTGCTGGAAAGTCAGTTGCGACTATATACCTGCAAACTACCCCGGAACCGGTGATGCTTTTGCCAGTATTATTACCGGCTCCTTGCTACAGGGCGATAGCCTTCCTATAGCCCTCGACAGAGCCGTTCAATTCATCTCTTACGCAATAAGGGCTACATTTGGCTATCAGCACGATCCTACCGAAGGGTTGCTTCTTGAGCGGGTACTTAATAACCTGCATGCCCCTGTACAGGTAAGCAGCTACGAGTTACTCGACTAGAAACAAATTCTATTCTTCTTTTTTCGACTCTTCCCAGTAAGCATCCATTTGGGCCAAGTCCATTTCACTCAATCGAAAACCGTTCTCTTCAGCCTTCTTTTCAATATAAGCAAAGCGGCGTAGGAACTTTCGATTGGTTTTTTCAAGAGCATCCTCCGGATTTATATTGATAAAGCGTGCATAATTGACCAATGCGAAAAGCAGGTCGCCAAACTCTGATTCCAGTCGTTCCGGATCGGCACCCTGCTCTACTTCATATTCCAGCTCACGAAGCTCTTCGAGTACCTTGTCCCAAACCTGCGTTCGGTTTTCCCAGTCAAATCCCACCCCACTTACCTTTTCTTGCATACGGTAAGCTTTTACCAATGGTGGGAGTGATTTAGGTACGCCCTCAAGCACAGATTTCTTACCTTCTTTCTCCAGTTTTATCTTTTCCCAATTATCGGCAACCTCCTCAGCGCTGTTTACCTGAACATTTCCAAAAATATGGGGATGCCGGTTGATTAGCTTCCGATTGATACCATCCAGTACATCAGCAATATCAAAAGAGTTGGTTTCACTCCCAATTTTAGCATAAAAAACTATGTGCAACATAAGGTCACCGAGTTCACCACATATTGCTTTCGGATTTTTACTCAGCAAAGCATCCGAGAGTTCATACGTTTCTTCTATGGTAAGATGCCTCAATGATTCATTGGTTTGTTCACGGTCCCAGGGGCATTCGGCCCTGAGGCGATCCATAATTTCAAGTAATTCTCCGAATTTCTCAATGGCTTTTTGATGTTTCATTCGTCTGTATTGTTTTCAATCTGCACAAAAAAATTATTTCCAAGAATTCTCTCTACTTCCACCCTTAAATCATCGAAAAGGAAAGGCTTACGCAACATTCCATCCATACCCTTTTGAATAAATTTTTGTTTTTCTGCCGAAGGCGAATATGCAGTCATGGCCAGGATGCGGGCAGAAGGCATGAGTGGGCGCTCCTTTTCAATGCGACGTATTTGGCGTGTGGCTTCTATTCCGTCCATTACAGGCATCTGAATATCCATCAAAATCAGATCATACAAATTACCGCTAACTAAATCAACTGCATCTTTGCCATTATACGCCACATCCCACTGGGTAATGCCGAGTTTTTGGATGTATGAGCTAACCAGTTGAAGATTAGTAGGGTTATCCTCCACGACCAGAACCCTGGGCATTCTCACCATAATTTTTCCGGAAGGGCTCATTCCTGGCCTCACTATGGGAAGACTTAATTTGAACCAGAAAGTAGAACCTACCCCTTCAACACTATCAAAACCAATTGTTCCACCCATAAGTTCAACAAGGTTTTTCGTTATGGTAAGTCCAAGCCCTGTTCCTTCAATGGCTGCTCCTTCGGTTAACTTCGATTGACTGAAAGCTTCAAACACCTTTGATTTGTCTCCTTCCGGAATGCCTATGCCTGTATCGATCACCTTCACGATAAAACTCATTCGCGATGTTTGTAAATCAAGCACTTTGGCCTCAATCTTCACCTCTCCCTCCTGCGTAAACTTTAAAGCATTGTTAATCAAATTTAATAAAACTTGACGAATTCGGTCAGAATCGCCTGCTAATTGCATTACCCGGAGTGAATCATCTATTTCACTGCTCAGTTCCAACCTTTTTTCATTGGCCCGAAACTGGAGCATGGCTAATACTTCATCGATAAGTTCACCCAATTTAAAGGGACTTGAGGCCAACTTAATTCGACCAGCTTCCAACTTTGAAAGATCGAGAATATCGTTAATAATGGAAAGAAGCGTAACCCCTGCCTGATTGATAACCTCTAACGATTCGCGCTGTTCCTCATTTAAAGAGGTTTCTGAAAGCAATTCAACCATACCCAGGAGAGAATTCATAGGTGTGCGTATCTCGTGCGACATGCTGGCTAAAAACATTGATTTGCTGCGCACTGCCTCCTCTGCTCGCTCCAAGGCTTTTTTTAACTCCTCGTCTTGCTGTCGCCTTACCGTTAAATCGGTCATCACTCCGATGATATAACGCGACTTATCCTCACGATCAGTATAAAGAGATTTGATTATGTAATAATATGCGGATTTTTCTCCCAGTTTAACTTCTGTTTCATACAAATCCGTCTTTCTCTCTAATACAGATGCATCGCTCTGTCGAAACTGACGGGCTTCCTCTTCTTCAAACAATTGATCGTCAGACATCCCAATCAATTCTTCTTCGCTTTTACCCATCAACTGACAGAATGCTTTGTTAACCAATACATACTTAAGATCTTCATTTTTAATAAACAAAGGCTGTTGTAAAGCATTGATAACTGCGTGTAAAAAACCCTCCGAACGACTGAGCTGCCGACTACGCCGATGCATAGCCGTATTTAGCATAATAATGCCTCCCAACCATAAATTCATCCGAGAATCATTGTATCGGGTAATAATTTCACGAATCCATTGGGTTTCTCCACTAAACGACTTGATTCGGTATTCGCCTTCCCAACGGTCTCTCTCGCCTGTTAACATCTCTGCTATTGCCATTCGCCTGTGCGATAGATCTTCCGAAACAATAAGCTTTTCATAATCATCCGGAAGATTTTTGAAATGTTCCTGAGGATAACCGGTCACCAGACTGAAATTTCCTTCATATACGTATTTTCCCAAAATGCCCAACTGATCAACTTTGGCACTCCAGGCAATAAATGATTCAGATTTAATCAAATAGCGAAAACCCGTATAGGCTTTCACCATCATATGGAAAGGTCTCCAGCCTGGATAAAATAAAGCAAGTAAAATGTAGCCCAGGCATAAACATCCCAACAGAATGATAAAAACCTGAAAAACATTGAATAAAGTCATAAACACCAAAATGATATATAAAAACCCGAAATTTATTCCCGGCGGATTTTAACCCAGCTTAGGATTTCGGTAGGTCAAAATTAGACATAAAAATACTTCCAATATCATCATGTTAAAAAGAAAGAGAGCACTCTTCATTGAATCTTATATTATGATTCAGCTTTAATGCTGTATCTTCGCAGTTTGTAACCGGTACCAGCCTTGACAAACCCGGAAGGGATGATGCAAAGGATAAAACTTATCTTGTTTTTTGTTTTACTCGATTGTCTCTCAAGCATGAACAATACTCAGGCACAGTCCTTGGAAACAAGGGCCGGCTTGCAGTTGAGTACCCAGGGATACTATGGCTTTATCTTACCTCATCACCCTGAAATGAAAATCTTTACTGACCGGCATGTTCAGGCCTGGGAAATAGATTTTGCCGAAATGACAGTGGGGAAAAAGCGATGGCAGTGGAGCTATGCCTATCCTGTCTGTGGTGCCGCTTTATTTTATTCATCCTTAGGAAATACTGATATATTAGGAGAAGTTTATGCAATAATACCCTATGTAGATTTTCCCCTGGTGCGAGGCACAAAAAACAGTTTCTTATTCAGATTTGGAACCGGACTAAGCTGGTTTACACGCACGTTTCATCGAATAAACAATTACAAAAACACCGCCATAGGTTCCCACATCAATGCTGCCATTTCGCTGCAACTGGCCGGAGAAATTGCCCTGTCAAGACGGTTAAGTTTCAGACCCGGGCTCTCTTTTATTCATTTTTCTAACGGAGCCACCAAAGTGCCTAATTACGGTATCAATTTCGTTGCAGCCAATGCTGGCTTTTCGTATCAAATGATTGAACCTAAAGGAAATTTTATCACATACGAACCACTTATCCTCACCCCCCGTCCGGAATTTCACACCATAATTTCAGGTACAGTAAAAGAGATTTTTCCTGTGGGTGGACAGAAATTTTTTGTTGGAAACCTTGCCCTTGATGTACGAACTATGTTTACAAAACACATTTTGGCCGGAATTGGATTCGACCTCACCTATGATGTCTCCGACCGTGAAGTTCTTAGCAGAACCGGGAAAGATATCACCAACATAGAAACATTGAAATACGCTGTAAACCTTCATGGCGGTGTTAGGCTGGGCCGTCTCGACCTTTGCCTTCATGCCGGAGGTTATATTTGCCAAAAAGACGATTCCGACGGATGGATTTACGATAAAATAACCGCTACCTACAATTTCTATGGGCCCTGGTTGATCAATCTCACCCTTAAGACTCATTTTGCCCGTGCCGATTTTGTAGCAGCGGGACTGGGTTTCAAATTATGATAAAGTCAATCATTCCATTACGCGTAACTTTGTAAAATTGAAATAACAATCATAGAACGCTGACTTAATGAGGTCCCTTCATAAAATAAGTATTTTTCTCTTCATTTTGTGTATTGCGGGATGGTCATGCAAGAAGGAGGAAGGCGGAGGCTGTGTCACTACTTCCGGACCCATGATGTATCAGGAAAGAGAAGTACCTGTGGATGTCGATTCAGTTATCATTCGTGGAGAGTTTAAAGTTACTCTGAGCCAAAGTAAGGAACCACGCCTTTATATTCGCTCTGGTGCAAACCTTTTGCCGGGTATCCTTACCCATAAAAAGGCCAAAACCTTGTTCATAGAAGATTTGAATACTTGTGATTTTCTGCGAGATCTAGGATTAAAGACTGAAATTTATATTACCCTTTCGAGCCTTAAGATGATTGAGTTTACCAGTTCGGGTTCTTTAATTACTCCGGATACCCTTCACCTCGACTCTCTAAGGGTAGAGTCGCGCGATGGGGCCGGTAGTATTCATTTATTAATTGATACGCAGAAGACATGGCTGGTTCAACACTCAGGCACCGGTGCAGTAGATTTTACGGTGGAAGGTAGATCTGGTTATGTATTTCTTTACTGCCGTGGTTATGCCCCCTTCGACTGCGAACGCCTCATTTGCCTGGGTTACACGCATGTGGTACACATGGGTTCCAACAATTGTAAGGTAAATTGTGGGGCTATCCTGCAAGCTGAAATTTGGGGCATAGGCGATATTTATTATTCGGGAAATCCTCACACAATATGGCTACGAGGCGATGGCCAAGGACATCTCATCCGCATCAAACCTTAAGTAAGCATGGAAATATATAGAAACATATCTCTTAAGCCATACAATACGTTTAATATTGAGACTAAAACGGCCTTTTTCTGCATTATTGATAATCCGGCTTCTATTACAGAAGCATTCGATTTTGCCCTTACAAAAAATATTCCATTCCTCATTCTGGGTGCCGGAAGCAACATTCTTTTTACCCGCAATTTTGATGGATTAATTGCCAAAGTTGATTTCAAGGGGATTTCTATTGTAGAAGAAAACAAGGATAACGTGTGGCTGGAAGTAAAGGCAGGAACGGATTGGGAAGATTTAATTGACTTTAGCATAGATAATCATCTAAGCGGCCTCGAAAACCTGACATTGATCCCAGGGAAAGTTGGAAGTGCTCCCATACAAAATATCGGAGCTTACGGAGTTGAAGTAAAAGATGTATTACATGCCGTGACAGCATTTGACCTGAACACTGCCCAATACAAGACTTTCTCCAGGGAGGAATGCGATTTTGGCTACCGCACCAGTCGTTTTAAGGAAGAGAGAGGCCGTTACTTTATCACCTCCGTAACGCTCAGGTTAAGCAAAGCATTTTTCCCGGCATTATCTTATGAGGGTTTGAAAAAACATATTGAATCCAGAGGAATTCAAACTTCCCTTGAAAATATCAGAAACGCAGTAAGGGATATTCGCCGGCAAAAGCTTCCCGAAGTTGGGGTAATTGGCAGTGCAGGCAGTTTTTTTAAGAATCCTGTCCTTTCTCCTTCAGATTTTGAAGTGTTGCTGCGCAGGATGGGTGAAATTCCCCATTTTAAATCCGGCAATAACATTAAAGTTCCTGCTGCCTGGCTTATTGAGCAATGCGGTTTTAAAGGTATACGGCGCGGGGATGCCGGGGTATGGCCCGGGCAGCCCCTGGTTCTCGTTAATTATGGTAATGCCAGGGGTGAGGAAATTCTTTCTCTGGCCCATGAAATTATGGAAGCGGTAAAAAACAAGTTTGGGCTGGCACTCGAACCTGAGGTAAATATAATTTAAAATTAATTTTCCTACATTTGTCTTCCATAGTGTAACCCGGATAACCGGATGGAGTCTTTTTTTTGTAAAGGCATCATTCCAAGCATGATTATTAAAAAATTTATGTTGGTATCGTTATTTCGACAGAAAGCTGAAGCTCTCTTATGGCTTGGGGTTCTAATAAGTATGATATTAAGCCATCCGGTTATGGAAGGACATCTTACCCTTTGCCCATTGGCCCTTGCCGGTTTCCACTGGTGTCCGGGTTGCGGAGTGGGCCGTAGCATGATTTTGGCCTTGCACGGCCAAGTAAACGCATCTATCATGATGCACCCTTTAGGATTACCGGCTATTGCAGTACTTTCTGAACGGATATATGAACTTTTTTCACCTTTAAATATTCATTAACATGAACCAGCGCATTTACAGATTTTTGCCTCAACTCGATTATGATGAGGCTATGATGTTAGAACAGATGACCCAGTCGCTCAGTGACGAAGCCATGCAAAACTTTGCCGGTATTTATGCAGCCCGAAGAAAAGATGCTCAAATGATATTACTGCTGGCCTTACTCGGATTTGTCGGCCTTGCGGGAGTACATCGGTTTGTTATTGGACAAATAGGCATGGGTTTGCTTTACCTGCTCACAGCCGGACTATGCTTCATAGGCACAATTGTCGACCTAATCAATCACAAACAATTAGCCATCGAATACAATCAAAAGGCTGCCCGCGAAGTACTTATGATTGTGAGCTCTTACAACAAGTAATTTTCAAAAAGTAAGCCTTAACACACGAATAAAATAAGATTTGAGAGTAGCAGGAATTTGAGGTTCCTGCTCAAAAATACCATAGAAAGCAGAACCACTGCCTGTCATAGAAGCATAGAGGGCTCCGGCTGAGTATAGCTCAATTTTTATCTGTTTGAGAATAGGATAAGCCTCAAGCGCCCATTCTTCGAAATCATTAACCAGCTGCTCTTTCCAGGTTTCTATGGGCTGGCTGAGTATTTCGGCCGGATGGAGATGCATCTCGGGGTGGACATTCCTGTAGGCTTCAGCAGTGCTGATATGAACATCCGGTTTAATCAATAGCAAATATTTACCTTGTAAGGACAATCTTATGGGCTGCAACTCCTCTCCCCTTCCTGTAGCCGCACAGGGTTGAGAATGTAGAAAGAAAGGACAGTCTGACCCAAGACTTAAAGCTATCTCTTTTAATTCATCGGGTGGCAGGCCAAGCTCAAACATACTGTTGAGCATTTGGAGAGTGAAAGCAGCATCAGACGATCCTCCCCCTAATCCTGCCCCCATGGGTATGTTTTTCAATAAATGAATTTCTACAGGGGGAATTTTCTTGTGCTGATGCAAAACCTGCCAGGCTTTTACAACAAGGTTCTCCTCAGGCTTGCCAGGAATAGAAATACCGTAAGAAAAAAACCGTAACTCATTGCTATGCAAAATTTCCAGGCTATCACATAAAGGAATAGGGTAAAATACAGTGAATAAATCGTGATAGCCATCTGTGCGTCGCTTGATCACACGCAGCCCCAAATTAATTTTAGCCGGAGGAAACGCAATCATGATTATTCTTGGTTCTCCTTCTTACCTAACAAAAACAAGGCTGGAATATGAAAACGCTCAGCCCACGACGCTTCATTGTGTGCAGCCCCTTCGAACTTCTGCGAACGAAAAGAAGACTCAGGAAAACCCTCAGCCCTGAAAAGGCTGTCGATGCGAACCTGGTGAGTTTCGTAAAGGGCATCCAGAGTTTCTGTGCCATAGTCGAAGTAAATTTTATGCCCTTGTAACCCTGATATTCTGGGTTTCAAATATTCTATCATAGCATTGGTAAATGCCGGTGAATTTTTACTCAGACGCAACGGCCAATGGGTTGAAATACACGCAGCTCCACCAAACACTTGTGGGTATTCACATAAAGCGTAAAGTGAAATTAAGCCTCCCATGCTACTCCCTGCAATGAAGGTGGATTTTGGAGACCTATCAACCTCAAAATGAGTATCTACCCAGGGTTTTAACTCCTCAACGATAAACCTGAGATAGGCATCACTCAAAGGCTGCCCTCCATACAACGCGGCATTTTCTGTCTCCTTTTGTGCTTCTGCTAACATCATCGAAAAAGGCCGGGCTGGGGCATATTCACGGAATCGTTTGGGCGTATTCCAGATTCCCACCACAATACATGGTACAATTCTATCCTCCTTGCTTAACGCAGTAAGAGTTTCATCTACCTGCCATTCTTTATGTCCGTATGCGGTTGCTGTGTCGAAAAGGTTTTGTCCGTCGTGCATATATAAAACTGCATACTTAACTCCTGGCCGCGGATATCCATCGGGTAACCATATGCTTATTATCCTCGCATCGCATAAAGAAGAGGACATTTCAAATGCCGGCAAAACCTGACCCTGCCCCAAAAGCAAACGAGGTAATGCCATTAAACAACCGATAATCAACAAAGTATTTAATCTCATCGAAAATTATTATAAATGTTTCAATATATAAGCTGTAAGCGGTGGCACCCTAATTGTTCCGTTAAAAGCAGCATCTTCGAGCAAGTCAACAGCTCTTACTCCGGGCCTTAAGGTCACCTCCTCTGCGCTGTCACCCGCATTGATAATCACAGTAATACATTCGCTGCCCATCCTTCGCTCATAAACCACAACTTTAGGAGGGGAAGGCAAAAACTTGATGTCTCCCATCACCAGGACAGGGTATTTTTTACGAAGGGCTATAAGCTTACGGTAAAAATCAAAGTGCTCCCGGTTGAACTCAACCTTGTCCCGCTCCTGTTTTCCAGGCTGAATGTTATACCGTGCCTCAGGTTCAAATTTGTACTCAGGCCACCAAAGCGGCTTGCGGTTATTGGGATCGTCGGCACCCCACATCCCCATTTCATCTCCGTTCCAGATGGAGGGCGAGCCCGGAATTGTAAACTGATGAATAAGATACAGCCTGACCCGCCGGTAAGTATCCGCATCGGGCTTACCTGTAATACACTCAGGATTTTCAAACGGATTTACTCTGTATTTATATTTCCCTTTATTGGCAAAACAGGTTAAAAGACGAGGACTGTCATGAGTAGCATTTACATTCATTTGTGCATAACGAAAGGCTTTCGGAAGATTTTCCCATTGAGCTTTCAAAGAATCAGTCAGCTGCCTGGCATCAATTCCATATTCCCCTCCCACAAAGAAACTCCGCGCGGGTTTGTATATCTGATAAAACATCACAGCATCAAAAATTTCACCGTTAACATAGGGCGCAGGGTCGGCCAGTTTATCAGGCCATTTCTCCCACCACACCTCTCCTACCAGGTAAGCTTCAGGCTTTATGCTTTTTACAAACGTCCTGTATTCTCGCCAGAAACCCAGAGGTATCTGCTCGGCAACATCGAGGCGAAAACCATCAATCCCTTGGCTCGGGTCACCATTGGGGGCTAACCACCTGCGAGTAACCTCGAAAATATGCTTTTTAACTTCAGGATGAATATTTCCTTCGTAGGGTTTGCCTGAAATCCGTGGTCCTTTTACATCTACTTTTTTCAGCTCAGGTAAGCTTGATACATTGGCCCATCCCCGATAGCTGAATTCATTAGCTTGTGTCTCCGGGTCATCAAATGAATCAATTTCATACCAATCACGGTATTTCGAACCTGCCTGAAGCTTCAATATATCTTTCCATGCCCAGAATTCCGTTCCGGTGTGGTTCCATGAGTAATCAACAATGACTTTTATACCTCTTTGATGACATTGTTTTACCACATAGAGAAAAAGGGTATCGGCCGAAGTCCAATGCCAGGTAGAGGCATCCTCTGGTACCTCTTCGGCAATTATTTTTTTATCTCCTTCAGGATCAGGCCCGAAGTGTACATCCATATGATGGTAATACCGGGCATCGTATTTATGTAGCGAAGGGGCGTCATTAAGGGGATTGAAATATATGCCTGTTATTCCCAACTCCTGTAGATAATCGAGCTTATTGAGTACGCCTTGCAAGTCTCCCCCATAACGGCGATGCTGCAAGGTTTCGTTGAAGGGTCGTCCACTTTCAAGTGCCCAGGGTTCCTGCTTCCACCAATCTTGCGTCCAGGGTGTTATCGACCAGTTGTCGGGAACAGAAAAAAGTTGTGTCGTACTGGTAATGTCTTCCGGAATCGGGTCGTTGTTAGTATCCCCATTGCAGAATCGCTCCACAAATATTTGATACCATATTTGCTGAGAGGCCCATTCAGGTGGATTTTCCATGCTTTTATTCCGATTTTGCCCTGAACATGCTGCCAGTGCCAAAGTGATAATCATGTAGAAAAAAGGTATGCGGCGCATATGTTAGTTTTAACGCAAAATTAGAAAACCCTTTCAATACCGTGTCTATAATATAAAAAAGAGACCAGAGACACTTTTGTCCCCGGCCTCCGAAATTGTAATCCTTCAATTGAAGATCAGTCTTTACCGACTTTGATGAACTTTCCGCTTTTACTTTGCCCGTCCTGCACCAGATGATAAAAATAAAGCCCGTTTTCCCAACCTGAGATAGATAACTTATAAGGTAAAACAACAGGTTTTGAAAAAACCAACTGCCCTGTAGTGCTAAACACACTAAGGTAACCTTTTCCAGTACCGGCAAATTCCGTTAATTTGGATGCAGGGTTGGGCCTAACGCTCAAACCTTCCCTACTTAGGCCAGGACTACCTAATGGCAAACCATCATCTATATGAATCAAAACATTACGCAGGCCATAAATGTAGCCGTTTAAAAGATTGATGCACAACTTAACCCCTCCAAGCCCTAGTGGGAGTAATCCATCCATCTCGTGCCAGACTTCACCTCCATCATTGGTCCAAAAAACATGGCTAAAAGTACTGTCTTCCATCACCACAACGCCATGATACTGATCCGAAAAGTCAAATGCGCTTATCTTGCCCACAGGCATTGCAATCTCGGCATCCACATCATAGCCGCTTTCATGAAGTATCAGTCTGAACATTCGGTAATCATCCGAGAAATACAGAATTGAATCATCAGCCAGGTCAGCGCGGTTTAAAAAGATATTTGTGGGTAAAGCATACCATGTCCAGTTGTTACCCGCATCCTGGGTTTGTAAATAGCCATATTCTCCACTATTTGAATCATATCCAAATACATAACCTCGGAGAGCATCCTTAAATATTATCCGATACCATGTACCCATGGGTAGCTGAATATCTGTCCATTGCTGCCCTTGATCATTACTCCGGGATATTTTCCATAAATAGCTACCGGGATTGTTTACATCGAGATATCTGATAAGCTTGTAAGCAGCTTCTACACCGGGATAACTAAAATCTTTCAGGCTGCAATACAGGCATTCATTATCTAAACGTTGCCAGGTAAAACCAGCGTCAGAAGTCACGAGTGTGGTTTTATTAGTTACTGCCATACCGTGATGATAATCGGCAAAGGAAATCTTATCAAGAATTCTATTAGGAAACAATGAAGTACCCGCGATAGTATCAAACATTTGATCTATATCACCTTTTTCCAGAAATGAGTATGTCCCTGTATTGATGATAAAAGTATGCGGTTCGGATCCGTACATCCCATTGCGGGCAATATCATATATTTTTTGGGTAACTATTTCATCATCAAACATATAGTGTATTCCATCATTGGATTTGAATAGTGAATGATAAACCTTGGTTTCCCAACCCCAAAAAAGATGGGCTGAAGCCATTACCCAGGCATTTTTCGGTTGATAATTGGCCTGGGTTACATCCGGGGTAATTAAAGGGGCATTCCAGGTAAGCCCTCCATCAAAGGAAGTAGCTACAGGCCATGTATTGTTTTCTTCTCCGTAACATGCCAAGCCAACCACCAAAGTGTCCTCTCCGCGAAAAGCCATTGAGGATACTATATTGTAATAGGATATCTCTGCAGGTATGCTTCTTACTTCCCAATTGCTTCCCCCATCGGTACTTTTCCAGATTCGTGCGTAAGAAACTCCCTTGTTGTCTGGCCCGCCCATGTCACCTGTTTTTCCTGATGACCAATAGTAACCGCCTGCATAATAAATATCTCCGCCTATCCACTGCAGGCTTTTGAAATGGTACTCATCATTTCCGTAAACCGTCTGCCAGGTATATCCCCCGTCGGTGGTTTTGTAAATGTAAAAATCATCAGTTATCAGTCCATTCAATGCATCCTTAAAATCAAAGGTGTTTGCATATTCAGGAAGATTAATAATTTCGGATGCACCCGTCCATTCGTTGTTGTTACGAATTAACTGATTATAAGTAAAAATACCGGTAATTTCAGCTAATACGAAGGAGGTATTTTCTCTACGCGTAAACCGGAGGAAAGTGATTCCAGGGTCGGCCCGGTAAACCTCATTAAAAGTGAGCCCCCCATCGGTGCTATGCATGAGCAAGGTATCGGTGAGTAACCAGATGTGCGCTGTATCCTCCATGAACACTTGTTTGAAGTCCTGATAAGGTGGTACAATCCGTGTTGTCCAGTGCTGACCCTCATCAAAGGTAAGGGCCACTGCACCGAATTTTCCACACATGATACCTTTTGTGCCCATGAACATGCCATCGTTCATCTTAAACGGTGTAGCCCGGGGGTTTACCCGGCGAAGTTGCATCTGTGCCTCCATAATCAAAGGAAGCATTAACAAACTCAGAAAAAATAAAATTTTGCGGCGCATAATCATAGATTTTTTAATTGTGTTTGATGGGTTTATGGGTTGGAATGGGAGCGTAATTTACAATAATTGTATCACTCCCCTGGCAATTATGATTATCAAATACGGTTACAGAGTATTCTCCGGATTTATTTACCCAGATGTAACGGGTATTGTCGCCCGTACTCCAGGAATAAGATTGATACCCCGGACCAGCATCCAGTAGCACTTCTCTTCCCTCGCAGAGGTTAATATCAGGTCCTAAATTGGGGTTGGGCGGTTGCCAAACTTCAACAGTAGCCTGACCCATGACCATACCTGCACATTGTTGATTATATACCGTGTCTAATGTGTATATGCCCGGCTGGCTTGCCTGAATGATATAAGGGAACGGGCCATTCGTTGTTACAGTTTCCTGAGGCAGGCCGTTAATATTCCATCTCAGGGTAACAGGTGTTTGGACATTGGGATTAATTTCTACACTCAAAGGTACAATCCCCCCACTCCCCTCGCATATCCCTCCTCCTCCACTCAATACAGCATCCGGACATAATACCGGAGCCTGATATTGTACGGAGAGATTGCACGAGGCTGAGTCCCAAAACATTGCCGTTACCGTGTGCATTTGATTATTACAGGGTAATCCCGGAATACTGTAACTCATGGGCGATACAAAAGGCCCTGGTAATATAGTCGCATAGCCAGTGTTGTTGTCCCATACCACAAGATTACCTGTTTGAGGAGGATGCACAAAATAAACCTCCCCCGAAAGCGTGAATGTACCCGTTTGAGGATTGCATGGCGAGGTTTGAGTGGTAAGTGCAAGAACAGTACAATATATCATCATGTTGCAATCCAGGGAACCATAGCCCGGTTCGCCCTGATGAAGGAGCTTCAGGTAGTAATAAGCTCCATTGCTGTTTACTTGCCAGGCCGTTATATTTAATAGATAAAACTGACCCGGCAAAGCATTGGGTATTATAAAGGTATAAGGCCCTGCACCATGGGTGCAACAATCTACCACTGTCGAATCAACCAATCCCTCCAGGCAAGCCCCTGTGGGAGTATCAAAGGGACCATAGAGAAAAGCTTGCGGATGAAATACATATGAAATCACTCCTACTGTGAATAAGCAGGAGTATTCTATCATAATATCACCCTGATTCTCAATATGTATAATAAACCATCTAGGCACATCGGTAATATAAGTATCTCCTTTGCAATGAAACGAGCGACAACAGTCAGGCCAGATATCTCCTTCGCAACATTCAGGAGGGGTTCCGTTTATTCCAGTATAAGGTGCATAAATCACAAAATTAGTATCACCACAGATGGGTATGGCCTGGTGGCAGGAGTCGTAAGGTGTAGTAAAAACCAGTGTATCATCAAAAATTTCGCTTGAGGAAGTAATAAATTCACTTTTAATTAAGTAATCCCCCGAACAACACCGGGGAATTACCTTATTAAAACCCATTACCATCATTTGGGCAGAAGTTATGAAAAAAATTATGGCGAAGGGTATTTTTTTCATTTTAAGGCCGATCAATTTGGACTTTGCCTCTGAATAAAATACGATTTTCGGAATCGGTAATGACTATAAAATAAAATCCCTCAGGCAGGTCTGATACATTTACAGATGCATTGTCAGTCGCCTTTACCATCTCCAGCCGATGATTGTATAACCGAAGTAAATCACCTTGTACCATTCCGTCTATTTGAAGAGTATTTGTTGCAGGATTAGGATAGTAACAAAACGAGCGATTAGGAATGCATAATCCTTCCTTGTTTTGGTTGAGAAAGTCGGAATCAGGGAAAGGCTGGCATTCTAAACCGGGTAATATTCCCACTCTTCCATCAAATATGGCTCTCATTTCTTCATAATGAAAGGAAAAATTACCCATATAATGATATCCTTTGCCGTAACAACTTCGAGTCACATCAGCTGAAAACCATCTGGTATGATGTAATTCAGAAAGTTTTGAGAACATAAAAGCGGAGTGACCATACATCATAGGGGCTGCATCAATGGGTCTGATTGCTCCGGCAGGATAACCTGTATCAAGACCAAGTATAAAGTGATTCTCAAACCACTGGTAACATCGTCCAATACTCTCGCAATTCTGATAGCTCCCATTTTCACAAGGCGAACAACTTAAATCAACGCAAGGCAGATTATTGATGCAATTATTTGCATTTTGTGAGCAATAAGTTTCAGGTAAAATTACATCAAAATAGTAAGACCCATTATGTAAACCAGTATAAAGACTAAAGTTTCCGTTTGGAAAGGTCTGAGGATTGGTTACTGAGTAGTAATGCCAGAACCAATGTACGGTTCCCATAAACAGACCATCAAGAAGTTGTGGTGTATCATATGGCTGAGGTGGGGTCTTAAACTGATTAAAATCAAACATGCGACGCAATTGAGGTACAAGGGCGAGATATTGTTCTAAAATATTGTTATCTAACACGGCTGAAGTGCATATATCCCCCCAACCTGTAGAAGGACTCCAAGGTTCCAGATTCGTTACTATACCATGAAAATGAGCCTTCTTGGTATAAAAGGAAGTATTTGCAGCATTTCTTCTGACATTGTATTGGTAATATAATATTCTGTAAAATTTTTTTCTTGCTTTGCCATGGTTGGCCGTAAGTACATATGTAGGATCGTCAAGTACCAATGCAAAAACTTTAATACCCTGATTCGCACATTTATCCAAAAAATCTACCATTTTATCCAGATACTTCACTCCATTGGTGTGAACGTAGGTATTTATTCCAAGGTTGGTTGTATTGCAGGAATCATTGGTAGTGATAGTGGAAACGGAAAAGAAAATGGTGTTGCAACCCATCATTTTCACGGAATCAATAATTCTTTGGTTATCAGAATTCATAAACTTGGTTGGTGGTGTAACATCCTCGTCACCTTTGCTCTGGGATTTGGAGTAGTAAATGACCGCCTGATAATTTCCATAACCCACCACATCTCCGTCACTTTGGGCTTTTACAGAGCTTGAAGACCACAACGCTGACAGGCTGAGAAAAAGGGTTAAAAACCAAATTTGTGTAATTTTTACACTTACTAGTTGTTTGTTTGTTTGTTTGTTTGTTTGTTTGTGTAAATGTTAAATTTACACTGCTTTTTCGGGATGTAATCTGTGCCATAAGCTGTAGTTTTTAAAAGGTTAATAATTAGCAGATTAATTCCTAGTACCCTTGGAATAATCATATATTCAAATATAAGATTGTTTTTTCAAATGTCAACAGTTTTTTATAATTTAAATAAGAAAAAATTCAATTCATACTGACTTCTAAAAAAGTCCTGATAATTCCCCGTACCTTTGCGGTCGCAAAAATAAAAATCATGGAACATCAAGACTTAGGTTTCAACTCACTGCTGGTGCATGCCGGTGGTGTAGAGGATGCGCTGATGAGCGCTGTTACGCCCATTTATCAAACCTCCACCTTCCGCTTTCATAATGCCGACCATGGAGCAGCCTGTTTCTCCGGTGAAGATGACGGATACATATATACCCGACTGGGAAATCCCACCATTGCCGACCTGGAGCGAACCCTGGCTATCCTCGAAAAAGGCTTTGGCGGCATAGCCACGGCTTCAGGTATGGGCGCAGTAACTACAGTGTACATGGGGCTATTGGGCGCTGGAACTCATATGATTGGTCACGAAGCAGTTTACGGTCCCTCCCGTGTGGTAATGGAATCCCTTTTCAAACGTTTTGGCGTGGAAAGCGATTGGTTCGACACTTCCAATATTGAACTGGTTGCTCGTCATATCAAGCCCAATACAAAACTGATTTACCTGGAAACCCCGGCTAACCCTACGATGGTACTTGCCGATATCAGAGCTATCAGTGAAATAGCGCATGAAAAAGGTATCAAAGTGTGTGTTGACAATACATTTTGCAGTCCATATCTGCAAAATCCCCTCGAACTGGGTGCCGACATCGTTCTCCACAGTATGACAAAATTTATCAATGGACATGCAGATATTGTAGGAGGTATCATAGTAACCAAAACAGAAGAAGATTATAAAAACCTTCGTTCGGTAATGATTAACATGGGGCCCAATATGGATCCTCATCAGGCCTGGCTGGCCCGTAGGGGACTGAAGACCCTGGCTCTGCGTATCGAACGCTCACAAGCCAATGCCATGAAAGTTGCAGAGTTTTTGGAAAACCATCCTAAAGTGGCCTGGGTAAAATACCCCGGATTGAAATCACATCCTCAATTCGACCTTGCCCAAAAACAAATGCAGGGTCCCGGTGCAATGATAAGTTTCGAAGTAAAAGGAGGACTGGAAGCCGGGAAAAAAGTCATGGATAATGTAAAACTTGCCTTGCTGGCAGTATCTCTGGGGGGTATCGAAACGCTTATTCAGCATCCTGCCAGCATGACCCACTCCAAAATGACGCCGGAATCGAGATTAAGAGCAGGAATAACAGAAGGATTGATTCGACTTTCGGTGGGTATTGAAGAAGCGGAGGATATTATTGCAGATTTAGAACAGGCGCTGGAGAAAGCATAGAATAGGGTTCAAGGTTCCACGTTCCAAGTTCCAGGTTCCGGGTTCCAAGTTCCAGGTT
>DDBO01000156.1 GCA_002332755.1 Bacteroidales bacterium UBA2030
ACCTACGCGGGAACTATCACTGTGGAAAGTACGCCGGACATTGGCTCAAGATTCATAGTAAAAATCCCTTATAAATCGGAAAAATTAAATTAATCAGTATAAAAAGATGAATGCTAAGATTAACCAAACCCTGAAAGCCGCCAACCTGCCTGACAAGACGATTGAACGTTTGAGTCAGTACAGGAGAAATTTACTGCAATGCCTTGCCAAAGGCAAGCAACATATCTTTTCGCATGAAATTGCTCAAATCCACCACATTACGCCGGTGCAGGTACGCCGGGATATAATGCTGATAGGTTATTCGGGAACCTTACGTAAGGGATATGATGTGAAGGAACTTATCGATTTGATTGGTAATATACTCGATACGCGTGAGGGACTCAATGCTGCAGTAGTTGGAGTGGGAAATCTCGGAAGATCGTTAATAGGATATTTTAGTGGAAAACGTAGCAAACTCAACATAGTAGCCGGCTTTGACAATAACCCTGAAAAGGTGGATAAAATTTATGCTGGTGTTCATTGCTACTCTATCGACCAATTAGCTGAAGTAGTTGAGCGTGAACGTGTTTCGATAGCCATATTGACTGTTCCGGCCGATAATGCTACCGAAGCTGCCGAAAGATTGGTCATGGCTGGGATCAAAGGAATCTTAAATTTTTCTCCCAAGCCTTTAAATGTTCCACCGCATGTGTATCTTGAAGAAATTGATATGATTACCTCACTCGAAAAGGTAGCCTATTATGTGAAGAAGCAGGGAGGGGAAGAATAAATTTTATTGAATAGGTATAACGCTGCCTAAATCTACAGTAACTTTGCATTGTTAATACAAAAACAATAAAACCCATGAAATTCTATCCCGAAAAATGCCGGATTAAGGACGAGCGCATGAAGCCGTTTATTGATCCGGACGAGTTGTGGGATTACATAAACAACACACGCCAGGATCCAGTAAGGGTGAGAGAGACCATAGCCAAATCGCTCGACAAGCAAAGGCTCACCCTTGAGGAAACTGCTCTTTTAATAAATGCTACAGATACCGACCTGGTTGAAGAAATCAAGCAGGGTGCCCGTGATCTTAAGAAAAAAATTTATGGTAACCGTATTGTGCTTTTTGCTCCATTATACATAGGCAACAAGTGCACCAACAATTGCAAGTATTGCGGATTCAGGGCCAGCAATAAAGAGGCTATTCGCAAAACACTTTCCGACGAAGAAATTGTAAAGGAGATAGAAGCTCTCGAAGATAACGGTCAAAAGCGATTAATCCTGGTGTATGGAGAGCATCCCGAATACGATGCCGATTATATTGCCCACACCGTACGTATAGCCTATAGTGTGAAAAAAGGACATGGCGAAATTCGTCGTGTAAACATTAACGCTGCCCCCCTCGACATTGAAGGATTCCGAAAAGTAAAGCAAGCGGGGATTGGTACATATCAAATTTTTCAGGAAACCTATCATCCCGAGGTTTACAGAATGTATCATCTGGGAGGTAAAAAGAAGGATTACGATTGGAGACTTACCGCCCTCGACCGCGCCCAGGAAGCCGGTCTCGACGACGTTGGGATTGGAGCCCTTTTCAGCCTCTACGACTGGCGTTTCGAAGTTATGGGGCTCGTAAGGCACACCAACCATCTGGAAGCTTGCTATAATGTTGGCCCACATACCATCAGCTTTCCCAGGGTGCAAAGTGCAGCAATGCTCGATTTTGAAGGTAAATATTTGGTTAGCGATGCCGATTTTGCCAAGCTGGTTGCCATCCTACGCCTGGCTGTCCCTTACACCGGTATGATACTTACTGCCCGCGAAAACGCTGCCCTCAGAAAAGAAGTGATTCAATACGGGGTTTCTCAAATTGATGGGGGTACAAAATTGGAGCTTGGTTCTTACTCACAAAGTTTGAATCAGGAGCAAGACCTTAATCGCGAACAATTTAAAATTAATGACGACCGCTCATTAAATGAGGTTATCGACGAGCTGCTCGAAAATGATTTTCTTCCTTCATTTTGTACCGCTTGCTACCGTTTGGGACGCACCGGCGAGCATTTTATGGAATTTAGTGTCCCAGGGTTTATCAAGCGTTTTTGCACAGCCAATGCCATACTTACGCTAACCGAATATCTGGTAGATTATGCCCCTGAGGAAACTGCAAAGAAAGGTTGGAAAACCATTGAGGAAAATCTTATCAAACTCGAAGGTTTTCAAGATGTGAGAGAAATACGCAACCGCATCGAACGTATTAAGCAGGGCGAGAGAGACTTATACTTTTAGCCTCATTCAACAATTTTAGTCTTATGAAAGAAGTTAGAATTTTGGGAATACTGATTACCGACAGAATCAAAGAGGCCGGTCTAACCCAGAAGACCTTATCGGAATTTGCCCATGTAATAAAATCCCGATTGGGCTTTCACGAAGTTACCGAAGCCGTTTGTTCCCGCGTTGGTATTATTGTTCTTCAGCTCACGGGTAGCACGGCAGAAATGGATAAATTGGAAGCAGCCTTGCACAAGATTGAAGGCATAGAAGTACAAAAAATGCTGTTCGAACTCTGAGCTTAGGGCAATATTGCCTTTATAAATCGTTGTTTCCCTCGCAAATCATTCATGATCATTACATCATTGTAGCCCGCTTCTTTCAGGAGGTGGGCTGTTTCTTTGCCAAGCTTTTCATTGATTTCGAAATAAAGCTTTCCCCCAGGGATCAGAATAGTCTGGGCAGCCCTCGCTATTGCTCTGTAGAAAATTAAAGGATCTTCGTCAGTAACAAACAATGCCTCAGGAGGCTCAAAATCTACTACATTCCTGTGCATGTCCCTCTTTTCACTCTCGAGTACATAAGGCGGATTTGAGACCAACGCCTCGATATTGCCTGGCAAAGCATGCCAACAAGCCTGCTCAAGAATATTATTTTTTAAAAATTGGATGTTGCAACGATATTTTTCAGCATTTTCTTTTGCAACGCCTAATGCATGATCCATTATATCAGTTGCATAAAGCTTTGCATTTTTTATTTCCATTGCCAGGCTGATGGGAATGCATCCTGAGCCGGTTCCTACGTCGAGTATTTGCGCGCCTTCCTTATGTTTAAAATCGTCAATAATAATACCTACTAATTCTTCCGTTTCAGGCCGAGGGATTAGCACTCCTTCTTCTACATGCAAAACCAGCCCTCTAAAATAGGCCTTGCCCGTGATATATTGAATGGGTTTTCCTTTAAGTAAATCTTTAAATGCAAAATGAACAGTTAATATTTCTGATTCAGTTAGCAAATGATTAGGCTCAGCCAACAGATAAGCAGACGAAATACCAAGTAATTCATCAAAAACAAGGCGAGCCAGGGCTTTAGCTTCGTTTTCATCATAAAGAGCCATTAAGGCATTTGCATAGTGCCGATATAGGGTTGCGATTCGGTTATCTGGAATTGCTAAAGCCATGCGACAAAATTACCCAATATTGGTAATTAGAATATTGAATAATTTTAACTCCTTATAAGTCATTATTTTATGAGTTATTTTAAAAGAAAATGTAACAAACCTTGCCAGGTTCCGTCCTATCTACGTGAAAAACTTAATACCTAAGGAGATGAAAACAAAAATTTTGGGTCTGTTTGTAGGCATTTCTCTGTTAATAGGAGCAAATCTTTCAGCGTCGAACGATGAAAATTCTGTGTTGAGGACAATTACAGAAGTCAGGGATGTGCCTGTTTTTAACGGAGTAGATGCTGGTGGAATTTTTACAGTGATTATCCGGAAAGGAAGTCCTCAGGAATTGAAGATAACTGCAGAAGAAGAAGTTCTTCCTAAAATTAATACCGAAGTGAAGAACCAGATACTTTTTATAAGCAGTCGTAATTTGAGGAACCCAGGGAAATTGATTGTTGAAATTACGATGCCTGAACTCATTTACATTAATGCAAGTGGGGCGAGCACTTTTAGAACCGAGGGCGATTTCACCAGCCAGGAATTTATTTTAAAAGCCTCAGGTGCAGCCAATGTTGTTCTTGAAATGCAAACCAGGATTCTTAAGAGTGATATTTCGGGGGCCGCCGACGTCAAACTCTCGGGAAGTGCAACCTCACATTTAAGTGAAGTAAGCGGTGCAGCCAGTTTGAAAGCTTTTGAGCTGGAAACTGATACCCTTAGTATTGACCTAAGCGGTGCTGCAGATGCCCGCGTCGATGTAAAAAAAGCAGCCTTTGTCAACAAAAGTGGCGTTGCCAATCTGCGCTACAAGTCTGGTGCTCCGGGTTTTACCGCTGAAGGAAAGAAGTCGAATACGGATATCGATGATGAAAATTACAAAGGCCTTGTTAATGTGGGTGGAGACTCAGTGGTGGTCGATCTGGGAAAGGTTAAGATTAAAAGAGATGAAGAAGAAGGATTGAGTACCATTAAGCTGGGTAATCAAAAATTGATTGTGGATGATGAGGGCAACGTGCGCCTTAAAAAGGAAGGATACAATAAGCATTTTGAAGGCCACTGGGGTGGTTTCGATATGAGCTTTAATGGTTATCTTAATGCTGACGGGAATATGGATTTTTCAGGCTCCGACCGTTACCTCGACCTATATATGCCCAAATCCATAGGGGTACACCTCAACATATATGAACAGAATGTTAAAATTTCACCATCCGGTCATTTCGGATTTATTACCGGATTGGGGCTTGAATGGCATAACTATCGTTTTAACCGTGGGGTTTATCTGGATGAAAATGCTGAAGTAATGAAAGGATATCTTACTGAAGGCGTAAAAATTAAGAAAAACAAGCTCGTGGTAAGTTATCTTGCTCTGCCTTTGTTGTTTGAATATCAAAACAGGGGAGACAGTAAACTCTCTGATTTTCATTTCGCTGCAGGAGCTCTGTTGGGGGTAAGGTTGGGTTCGCATACCAAAACCGTATTTATGGAAAACCAAAAGGAATATCAACTGATTGACCCTGCTACCAATGAAGTTTGGAAAACAGTAGTATCACCGCGCGAAGACACCGAGAAAGTATACAGCGATTTTAACTTGAACCCTTTTAAAGCCGATGCTATGGTGCGAGTTGGTTGGGGATATATTAATCTGTTTGGAACCTACAGTCTTACAACCTTATTCAGATCAGACAAAGGACCTGAGCTTTATCCCTTTAGTGTGGGATTGACGTTGGTTGGATGGTAAAAAGTTTTTTTATCATACGATTTGAGCACCTTTCGGGTGCTCTTTTTTTATTTTTAATCCGCCAATTAAAATTTGTTATTTGCTCTTGCTTAATGTTTTCTTGTAATTCCGTATGAAGTATTGACATTCCTGAAATTGTAATACGTTATAATGCAAATAATACAATTGAACAACAGGTTTATTTTATTGTTCCCATCAATAAAATGAACGATGAAAGTCGGTATAATTGGAAGTGGATTGGTGGGTGCAACATCCGCCTATGCCATCATGATGAGGAAGGCTGCAAGTGATATTGTATTGATTGATGCCAATGAAATGCGTGCAGTGGCTGAGGCGCAGGATATAATGCATGCAGTTCCTTTTGCAGCGGCAACAGATATTTATCCCGGAACTTATGAGGATTTACATGACGCGAGAGTTGTGGTGATATCAGCCGGTGCAAGCCAAAAACCCGGTGAAACGCGCCTTATGTTGATGGAGAAAAATGCTGCCATCATGAGAGATATAATCACTAAAACCGTTGCCGTAAACCCGGACGTGATTTTCCTGGTAGCGACTAATCCCGTTGATATAATTACCCATATTTGTATGCATGTTGCCACTGATCTAGGTATTCCTAAAAGCTGGGTGATAGGTAGTGGTACTACCCTTGATACAGCCAGGTTCAGGTCGTTGTTGGGGCGGCATTTAGGCGTAGATCCGCAGCATGTACACGCTTATGTTGTGGGCGAACACGGGGATTCTGAAGTATTATGCTGGTCGAATGTTGACATAGGTGGCGTTCCCCTTGACGATTTTATTGCCTTCCGCAATATCCCTTTCGGTCAGGATGTAAAGAACAATATGGATGATGGCGTGAGAAATGCTGCTTATAAGATCATTGAAGGAAAGGGTTCTACTTATTACGGCGTTGCCGGTGCCATTGCAAAGCTTGTTGAAGTAATCAACCGGGATAACAGGGCAGTGCTTACCGTTAGTGTTTTTCATGAAGAGGTTGAAGGCGTTAGAAATGTTACCCTTTCTCTTCCTCATTTAATTGGAGGCCAAGGCGATTTAGGAATGCTTCCCATGCGCTTGAATGTGAGAGAAAAACAATTACTAAAAAGAAGCGCAGAAATTATAAGAAGTAAAATTGAGGAATATGAAAACCGAAAATAAGAAATCGGTGTTGCTATAAGCAGAAGAAAATGTCCTTAGGCGTCGGGATTACAATGGACTATCCGGGAATTCACACTTTCTGATTTATCTTTCTGCAGATAATTGGTCATTATGTCCATTCAAAGGTTAAGAAAAACTGATATGTTTTGTAGGTAGGACTATGTTGCCCTCACCCTGCTTAGTCCATTTTGATAAATCGATATACGATATAGCCTTTTTGTTCAGGGTCGGCTTTAGGGTTGGGGCTGAATTTTGATTTCAGGGCAGCGTTTCGGGCCTCGTTCCAGAGAGTTTGATCGGAGGTTGTAGTACCTATATTCATACCCGGAATTTTCTTACCGGGGATGGCCCTGATAACATTGCCATCGCGGTCAACCACTATTTCTACCACAACGGTTCCCTGATCATCTGAATTGTAGGAAGGCTGGAAGAGGAAAACCTTGGAGCGGCCGCTTAGGTAAAAGCCCGGCCCGTTTCCTGCTCCCCCCTGACCTGAATAATTATTGGAATTAGGATTGCCGTCGGCGCGGCCTTGGTCGCCAGTTCCTTGGGTAATTCCCTGGCTCGAGGGTTGACCCTGGCCTTGTTGCTTCCCTCGATAAAGAGCATTAGGGTTGAGCACAGGTTCGGCTGGTTTGGATTCCGACGGCCTGTTGGTTTTAGAAGGAGTAACTGTTTCAGTCTTGGGTTTCGGTTGTTTTTTGGGTGTAAGGTTAGGTGCTTCTTCATCGTCGTCTGTCACCACTTCTTCGTCCTTGCTGGCTTTGGGTGGAGGAGCTGAAGCCTGATTCCCTGCAGGAATGTCGGTAGGTTGAATGTCTCCAAGTCCTTCATCCGAGAATCCCAGATTTACCTCCATACCTTCTTCACCGGGCAAGGGTAGGGGCGTACGCAGAGCAAGGGTCAATAGCACGAGAAGCATTGCCCCGTGAAAGAGCAAAGTTGCCAAAATTCCGTATGTGCGATTTTTCTTTTCGCTCATTTTATTTCTTTGATGGGGCGCGTGGCCAAAATTACCTTGTATTTTTTGCTTAATTCCTGATTGATTTCGTTAACCACATCGAACACAGATACCACATATTGCACAGGGACACTTTGATCGGCCCTGAGCACTACTGAGGCGTCGTCGTCTTGTTGGGGCAGCTTTTCGGCCAGGGTTTGTTTTAATAACTCCAAATTGACAGCTATGGCGTTGCCACGACCATCAGGGTCTACAAAATACTCAAATTTGTCGTTAATATAAACTGTAATAGCTTGCTTGGCCATGGTTTTGCTCTTACTCGAAGGCAGCAAGAGTTTTACCGCATTGGGGCTTAACAGGGTGGACGAAATCATGAAAAATATCAGAAGCAGAAACACCAGATCCGACATGGATGCTGTGCTAAATGCTACGCTGAGTTTATTTCTTGAACGGATAGCCATTTGCTTATATTTTTTATGCAGCAGGTTCCTGAAGAATATCCATAAAATCGGTTGCCCTGGCTTCGAGGATGAAAACCAGCTTTTCGATGCGGGCCACCAATACATTGTAGCAAACATAAGCTACTATGCCAACAATTAGCCCCCCAACAGTGGTAACCATGGCCTGGTATATCCCACTCGAAAGAACAACGATATCCACATTGTTACCTGCCATCGACATATCGTAGAATGCGGTAATCATTCCGATCACTGTTCCAAGAAATCCAAGCATGGGAGCGGCTCCTGCAATAGTAGCCAGTCCGGCAATGTTTTTTTCGAGTCGGGATACCTCGAGTTTGCCTACGTTTTCAATTGCTGCGTTAATATCATTAAGGGGTTTACCCAGGCGTTGCAATCCTTTCTCAATCATTCGGCTAATAGGGCTCGACTGAGCCTTGCAAAGGGCTATGGCTGCATCAACACGGCCATGATGAATAAAATCACGGATATTGTTCATAAAATTTCGGTCTTCTTTTGAAGCCTGCAAAATAGCCAGATAACGTTCAACAAAGATGTAAATGGCAATGATAGACATGATGGCCAAAACACCCATTATCCATCCCCCTTTAAGGGTAAGTTCCCAAATAGAAAGCGAAATTTCACCTGCGGCTGCATCAGGCTGAGCAGTGGTTTGTACTTGATTTAAACTGGTGAGCGTCTGATTGGCGGCATCTTGTAACATGGCAAAGTTGAGCAACATATGCATGTGTTTAAATGGATTTTAATTGTTATTCAATTCAATAATTTTGTTTAATAACTTCAATTCCTTAATCTTATTGCATTTCCAGGTTTTGCGGAGGCTTGGATGCGATGGTGAATTTCTTTTCTTCACCTTTCAAAAGCCTGCGAATGTTTGATTTATGTGTCAATGGCAGGAAAATCGCAACCAGGAAACCCAATACGATTAAAGGCCATCCCGGTTTGGGTTCGTAAGGAAGGAATAAAACCATCAGCGGAAAAGTGACCCCTGCAGTGATAGAGGAAAGAGAGACAATGCGGAAGATGAGCATCATCAATGTAAAAACCACAACTGCCCCGAGAGCAGGCCATGGAAAAAGGGCTATTCCCATCCCAAGGAGGGTTGCGACCCCTTTTCCCCCCTTGAATCCAGCCCAGAGCGGGAAAACATGTCCGATGACGGCAACAGTTCCAGCCCCTATAAGGAAAAGCTCTTTTAAATTTCCCGAAACAGCATCGCTGCCCAGCCAGGCTGCTGTTTTCACAGCTAACCAGCCTTTGAAAACGTCGAAAATCATTACCGGTATACCGGCTTTTAACCCTAATACACGAAGGGTGTTTGTGGCCCCCGCATTGCGACTCCCGTGTTCTCTTATATCGATATGATACATCCATTTGCCTACCCAAACTGCTGTAGGAATACTGCCTAACAGATAGGCTATAATAATGGAAATTAGAATGTTAATCAATTTTTGTTGGTTTAGTTTTTCCTGTACAAATTTATGTTTTCCATCTCAGCCCTGAAAGTAATTGCCTCGGCGCGGGTAACGGGTGCCAACCTGAATGCGGGCCAACGTTTATCGCCATCCGCTTTTTCCATTTGTTTGTTGAATTCATCTTTTGCTTCGACTACTTGGTCGGTAAATTCTTTGGAACTACTGTAAACCCGCAATGCATTTCCTCTTCCCAGATCGAAAAAGTAGTAATAATCATCGTCGGGCCGAAGCAATATGCGCAATTGATCTTCTTTGGCGTTCGCCTTTCTCGTCAGCTGGACGTACCCTTTCATTTTTCGACCCACGAAGGATCCATCGAGATACAACAAGGTTACTTCGCCTTTGGAATTAAATACCTGGTTAACAGAATCCCAGCTAAAGTTAATATCACTGAGTAGAAGTTTGGCATTCAGTATTTCTTTGGCTCTGCTTTTGGCACTTTCAAGATCTGTAATTAATATTTCGTAGTTTTTCTCTCCTACCAGGTCGATAAGCTGCGTGCGATATCTGCCATTTTCTATGGATACCCGTGGATTGTCGTAAGCGAGCAAATCGGTTTCCATTGTTTTCCAGGCTTTGTCGATGAATGGGAATTGCACTGCCAATAGCAAAGAGGTGCTTAAGCTATCGTTTTTAAGTAAGTAACGTGCTGAACCAGTTGTGCTTATTTTAATGACAGGGGAAAAGACGGGTTTAAAATTAAACCTGCCCTTCATGTCGAGCATACAACCAGAAGGGTAGTAAAACAACAGATTTCCCTGGGAGGTAGGTTTATTAAGTAAATATTCAGGTCCTGCTTCGTAACGTTCCTGCGACTCATTAAATTTAATGATTCCACGCGTTCCAAATACAGTTTCATCTCTTGGATCTTGGGGTGTCCCCATAAAACGACCGTAGAAAGCCCCTCCCTGCCGGTGTATGAACAATCCACTGATAATATTTTTACCACCTGAACCAAATAAAAGGGATGCAAACGGTAGAGCTATCTTTTGCGATTCCTGAAGTGTATCAACCTGGATAGGTGTGTACTGTTTTCCTGAGCAGGCTTCGCCGCAGAGACGATAAAATCCGGTAAACCGGAGGGCAGATTGTCGTGAATCGAGACTGGTTTCTCCATAAAAATCGAACCATGGGTTAAGTTGAAATTTCGATGTGTCTGAAATCTTGCCGGATGCAATTGTGTATTTGCCGGTATTGCTGTTTTCAATGGAAGAAAAGAATACCAAATCATCTCCTTTTTTCCCTTGATTGAAATGTAACACTCCCGACATTTTGAATTTTTTACCAGAAAATACGGTTCCGTTTATGTCTTCAAAAGTGAAAATGTTATTATTGTTTTTGGTAACCATCTTTCCATTTTCAATGGAGATAGGTTTAAAGTCTGGTTGAAGGGTGATGGTACGATTGGGGATAAGGAATAAAGCATCAGCGGCTGAAAGGAAAGGGACTTCTTTGGCTAAAATTATGTTTGTATTCATATCATAATCTGCCGAGAAAGCCATGAATCGAAGCGAATCGAGAGAGGGGCGATTTGCCCAAAAGTAAGGGCCACGCAATTGGTTGGTCTCAAATCGTTTAATCAGTTCAGGTAAGGGTAATTGGAAAATTTCATCGCGGTGGGTTTCGAATCCGGGTGAGCTAAGCGAAAGCGTCCGTTTTTTTATATCCCAATCGAAGCGGCTGTGGTTTGAAGTGAAATCGAAAGCAGGGTACTCAACCCGAGCCTGTTTTTGTGAGGTAAAGGTTGCTTTGGATGAGGCAAAGTCAACTTCTGTATCGTAATTGACAGCCTTTAGGGCAATGTTCTTTTCGTCAGGCGTACGCAAAACGAATGTGGCACTGTCGGCCATCATTTTTTTTGCGCCAAAAGAATATGCAAGCGAAGAGAGCCTGGCTCTGTCAAAGCCGGCCTCACCTTGTCCGTCCAGGCCGTCGGGTTTTAATATCAGATTTCCCTCAAAGCGCATAAGCCCTTTGTACATATCGAAGGGATATTTCTGAGATTTAAGAACCATCAGATCGGCATAAGGTCTCCAGTCCTCTCGTACGCGACGTCCCGTCACCTGAGGATATTCTATCGGCTTTTCGGCTTCTGGCAAAGTAAAAGCAAGCACTTGCCCTAAAACCTGATCCGGGAATAAAAGAAAGTCGGTAGTATCAGCCCGATTGACAGTGTCGCTTAGAGAAATACTGCTGAGGTATTCAAGTTTCCCATCTCCACGAAAACCTTTATGGCTTAGATCAATCCGACCGGTGAAACGTCCTTTTCCCTTACCCTCTTTCAGGAATATGTTTTCTCCAACCTTAGGTGTGTATACATCCAGACCAAGGCTGTAATCAGGTCTGATGCTTAATGGTCTTCGCAAGGGTTGAAAAATGTTATCAGTAAAAAGGGTTCCTTGCAGGTTGAGGCTATCAATGATGAAATTGTCGAGGTTGGTAAGGGTAAAGGGATCGATTTGATAATAAAAGGCCGTGCGATTGTATTTTTTCCTATATTTTCCTTTACGGTCGTAAAAAACAAAGGAGGGTTTACGGGAAGAGAAAACAGGATAAGGGATTTTTAAATTTTTTCGACCAGATTTGTTGGTGGGGTGGTCAATCTGCAGGGTGCCTGAGGCTTTTTCAATCTGGGATTCGATTTTTACCAATGAGGGGCGATTTTGTTTCCCCTTGGCCGGGTCTATAGCCTGAAACTGGATGCTATCGATTTCTGGAAGGCTCAGTTGGAATTCTTTGTAAAGGAAGAGGTTACGGTTAACTCCGTAGAAATCAAAAAAACCTGCTTTTGCCCTTCCACTGTAACTTAAATTTCGGTTTTCTTTGATGATAAGACGTTGATTATAAGGAGTAATGGCAACCTTTTGGGAATCAGAAAGAATAACACTTTTGACATTGTAAACCAATAAGTCGAGATTGCGCAAATTGAGCAAGCCATTGGTATCGGCTTTTTCGGAAAAGACAAACAGGTTGTCGTAGTCTTTTTTCCCGTTGTAGGCATCAACCCAATGAAAAAGTTTGTCTTTAAGCACTATTACATCAGCATCGAAGTCGAATATCAGAAAACCCCAGGCGGCTAATTGGAGAATCTGCGCCCTTGCCTGGTCAGTGTTTTGATTTCGCATAGCCGCATATTCTTTGAGGCTTATACGTGTTCTTTTCAGGTTTTTGGAAATATCGTATAAAACTTTGAGCGGATTTGCTGGGTCAATACCCTGAACTTTAGAATAATCATCATTTCTGAAATAATCTTCAGAAATAAACATGGCATCGTTTTCTCTTACCAGTCCTGTCCCCTTGCGGAACACCATAAGTGAATCGGTTACATTCCAGGCAAGCGTATTAACTTGCAATTCAGCATGATGATAGGAGCTATAAAACGGCATTTCGGCCAATAGGCTATTTCCCTGATAGAGATTGAGTGTCAAAGCTTTTTCATCGAATACGCAGGAGATAGCCGGATGATAAATTGAGTCGTTACCATAATGAATGGTTGCAAAAGCATCTTTGGCCGAAATATAAGGGGGATTAAAAAAAAAGCGTTGTGCCCTAAGGCTCACGCTTTTTTTATTCGGGGCTTGCAAAAGCACTGAGGCTGGATAACCGGGAGACCCCACGCCTGTAAGTTCATTTCCTTCGAGCCGAAGACCGCCTCGGTATTCCATCCTTTCCGAAATACCCGGGATTTTTAAGTTTTTTTGATAGGTCTCAAATTTTGGCAAACCCGGGCGTCCACCCTTGCGAAAGTTGTCTTCAAATCTTCCTTCCACTCCTTGGGGGAAAAATTTAATGTGAATAAGACGTACAGAATCTGCCGAAAAATCAGTGCCTTGCAGGAAAATCTGGTATTTATTTAGCTCGATTCTAATTGAATCATTGGTTTTGCCCCCCGCTACCCAGTCAACAATTCCAGTTTCCCCTTTCCATGAACGGGTGAAGGGTTCAAATTTTCCTCGTGTACCTTTGATTTTTCGACTGGAATTACCATTAATGCAAATCAAATCAATGTTTTTAAAGACAAACTGGGGGGCAGGTTCGTTATAAATCTCAAAATCAGGCGCGCTGATTTTCCACGTTACGCTTTTGTAATTGGAAAGGAGTGAATCGGCCACTATTCCCTCGATGACACCCAAATATTCAATTATTCTGGGGCTTCCGGGCTGTTCGAGTAGGTAATGAACGCTCTGAAGGAAAGCATCCACTTGTTCCTTTTCTGCTTTAAGCGAGGCATAATTGAGGAGTGTGCGTAAAAATGGGGCAATATGTTCGTAAGGTTTGAGCCTACGCTCCAGCATTTTCTCAATCACTACATCCGTAGCCTTTTCTTTGCCCGAAAGGGTGTTTATCTTTTGCCAGCGGCTTTTTATATCGCTCACAAAATCAGGCCCGGAGAAAACCAATTTTTTGTCTTTATCTCTGATTTCTATTTTAGCAAAGAGTCCATCGACGCGCAACCAGAAAGCCTCTGCAGGCTCCTGGGCTTTAATTAACGCCGGCGTCATCATGAGAAACAAACCGAACAGGAGTATTTTTTTCATACCTGTTTTTGGTGCTAAGTTATCACGAAATGCGGAATCCTATTTTATCGATTCTTTAAGACTTTTAGCAAAGGCTGCTGCAACCCAATTGTTTTTGTTTTTATAAGATAACAAACGGAGTTGATTTTGCGAGGCAGCCTGCTCAATTGCCGGTAAGTCGTTGAAGTAAAATCCACTAAACAGTATAATGCCTTGATTATTCAAAACTTTGCAATATTCTTCCATGTCGTTGAGCAGAATATTGCGGTTGATGTTGGCCAATATTACATCGAACGACGAATGTTGCGTCAATGCATGGGCATCTCCCATTTCTATTAGAATGGATGGAGTATTGTTAATGAGAATGTTATCTCTGGCATTGGATACTGCCCAGGTGTCGTTGTCGATGGCCACCACCGGGTTAGCCCCCAATTTTGCAGCCATTATTGCCAGAATTCCGGTTCCGCAGCCCATATCGAGCACCGACCGGCCTTCGAGAGGCAATTCTAGTAAATATTCGAGCATGAGGGCCGTAGTTTCGTGATGGGCAGTGCCAAACGACATGCGTGGTTCTATTACCAATTCAAAGTCTATGTCGTTGCGAGCCGGATGAAAGGGAGCCCTGACATAAATGCGCCCGGCTATTACGACAGGCTCAAATTGACTTTCCCACACCTCATTCCAATTCTGCTCGGCAATCAATGATTTCTCGAAGGGTTTGTTTATCCCGGCTAAAATCATCATGTCTCGCAGGTTTTCTTCATTGTATTCGGATTCGGGAATGTATGCCTTTAACAACTGATTTTCTTCTACTACTCCTTCAAAACCAATGTCAGCCAAAAGGGCGGCAAGTACTTCTCCCTCGCCGCCCTCCGGGTCAATTGAAAATCGGATTTCGATATAATTCATCCGTCACTTATTTTTTGTTGACTGCTGCTTCCACAATCTTAACAAATTCTTCAGCTTTCAAACTTGCTCCTCCAATAAGTCCTCCGTCAACATCGGGTTGGGCAAAAATTTCTGCTGCATTCGAAGCATTGCAACTGCCCCCGTACAAAATAGGAGTCTCATCGGCTACATCTTTGCCATATCTCGATTCAATGAGTTGCCGGATATAGGCATGCATTTCCTGTGCTTGGGCGGGTGTGGCATTCACCCCCGTTCCAATAGCCCAGACGGGTTCATAAGCAATAACCACACTGCTAAATTCATCTTCTGACAGGAAAAACAGACCTTTCTCGAGTTGCTCCCTAACCACGTCAAAATGCTTACCGGCTTCACGCTCACTCAAAAGTTCACCCACGCATACAATGGGTATAAACTCATGGCGGATAGCCTGGTCAACTTTACGGGCAATTATTTCATCGGTTTCGCCGAAATATTTTCTTCTTTCGGAATGACCCAGGATGCAATAATCGACATCCATCGAGGCGAGCATTTGGGCTGAGACTTCACCCGTGTATGCTCCCTTTTCGTATTCACTTAAATTTTGGCTTCCAACCGAAAAAACTGATTCCCCGGCAATGTCTAATGCCATTTCGAGATAGGGGAAGGGAGGACATACCACCACTTCGGTGTCGCGAAGCTCTATTTTCTCCAGCTTGTCGGCGATTTCCGACAAAAGCTCCTCGGCCTCCTGAAAAGTGAGATTCATTTTCCAATTACCGGCTACAATCTTGTTTCTCATTATACTATATTTTTTAGGTTTAATGATGGTTTTGCTCATTTTGCAATGGAATACGATTAACGCTTATTCCCTTAGCCTTGATATTTTAAACGTGTTGGTGTTCCAATAATTACAGTTTAACTTTTGATTCTTTTTCTTTCTTTTGAGCGACAGGTTCTTTAAACCATAATTCCATAGCCTCCAGAAGACCCTCCACGTTAGGGTTGAAATAACTTAAAGTTAGTTCAAAGCCATTGTTGTGGCAATAAATCAAGGAATCTGCGGGGTCCTCAATATAGAAACCTTTGGCTGAATCGATAATGCTGATTTTGTATTTGCTGGCAAGCTCAGCATAAATCTTTTCAATGTCAGGTTTTTCTGATTTTCCAAGTGAAAAGGAAATTTCGCCCAATACAAATTTGTTGTCTAAAAAGAAGGCTATTTCGCGGTGTTTGGCACCAATGCTGCGACCCGCAAAACCGTAGGCCGTAAGAACATTTTTACCTATTCTGTAGGCACTGAAAGTTTCAGGTTTGCGCTTGGAAAACGGACAATTTTTAAAAGTGTAACCAAAAGGAGAAGCGTCGAAAATTATCTTTTCGCTCGTTTTCAGCAAGGGCACTTCTGCCACTCGCTTAAAGAAGGGGAAAAAATGTGGCAGGTAATGGTCTTTTATACAGGGCCTGACATCGGGTTGAAGATTTCTTTTGCGGAAAAATTCAATGTATTGTATGCTGTATTTACCGTATATCAGGCCCGTCAACCAAATTGTTAATTTAAGAAACATGTGCAGGCTGTTTATGAATTCAGTCTGCTAAGGTATGAAAACTTTATAGTTACCCATTTGTTTGAGGTCAAAATTGCGGATAAAAACCCACTTTTGTTTGTTCTCAGCCTGTGCACGGGTGATAAATATTTCGGCCGATTTGGTGAATTCATTGTTTTGCTGGGCATCTATCAAAAGTAGATAACCCATGATGATATTGGCGGCCATTTCGACCAAACGTCTGGCGTGGAAATCAAGTAGTTCGGCATTGTTGGTTGCCTCTACCCAACGTACAGCTTCTTCGTATTCTTTAGTCATATCCATTAAGATGGTTTTGAGGTATTCCATCTCGGGCATGACGGGCCGGGCTTCATAATCGTGCATAGCCTTAAGATAGACTCCGGTAGTCACACCTCTTATGGCAGCAACCACCTGCAGCTGACTTGTGCCTTCATAGATGCTGGTTATGCGTGCATCGCGGTAGATACGTTCAATGGGGAAGTCTTTCATAAAGCCGGTTCCGCCATGCACCTGCAGGGCATCATAGGCAATCTGATTACAATATTCGCTGGCCGTAAGTTTTAATAATGGAGTGTACATATCGGCCAACTTTTGATAATTCTTTTGTTCGTTTCGTTCGTCGGTATCCAGCTTGCGATGTTCTGCTACCAGATTGTAAGCTTTATAAACATCTACAAATCGTGTGGTTTCGTAGAGCAATGCACGCATGGCGTCGATGCGAACCTTCATCCACGTAATCATTTCATAGACAGCAGGATAGTTGATGATGGCCTTGCCAAATTGTTCACGTTCATAAGCATATTTAAGGGCTTCACGGTAAGCAGCTTCTGCAATCCCGACCGATTGGGCCCCAACGCCCAGACGTGCCGAATTCATCAACGACATTACGTATTTGATAAGACCCATCTTTCGGTCGCCAATGAGTAAGGCAGGGGCATTGTTGAATACCAGCTCGCAGGTAGGTGATCCTTTAATACCCAGCTTATTTTCAATTCGTCGAATGGTCACGGCTTTTGAGGTACGGTCATAAAGGAAAAGGGATAACCCTCTGGCATCGGTAGTGCCTTCTTCAGAACGTGCTAAGACTAAAGAAATATCCGCATCTCCGTTGGTTATAAATCGTTTAACCCCGTTCAGGCGCCAGGTTTTCCCATCCGGGTCAGGAGTGGCTTTTAGTTGTACTGCCTGTAGATCGCTGCCTGCATCGGGCTCGGTAAGGTCCATGGCTGCTGTGGCTCCTTTGGGAAACCTGGGGAGAAATTCGTTCTTAATTTCATCCGAAGCAAATTCATGGATGGTTTCTGCACAATCCTGCAATCCCCAGATATTGGCAAAACCGGCATCGGCCCTCGAGACAATCTCGGCAGCCATGACGTAAGGGATCATGGAAAAGTTGAGTCCTCCATATTGTCTGGGCAACGACATGCCAATGAGGCCAGCTTTGCGCAGCGCCTCAAGATTTTCCTGGGTTCCCCTGGCATATATCACCTCGTTGTTGACGATTTTGGGACCTACCTTGTCCACCTCATCGGCGTTGGGAGCGATAATTTCGGCACATATTTCCCCAATGATCTCCAAAACTTTATCGTAAGAATCAATGGCGTCTTCAAAATCAACAGGTGCATAATCGTATTTTTCCCTGTCTGCATAATTAAGTTCCCTAAGCTTTACTATTTTTTCCATCAAGGGATGCGAAAGCTGAAATTTGAGTGCAGGATTATCGGTATAAAAGTTTGCCATGGTTTTCAGGATTTTTACTTTGAGTTTTGTTTGTAGTATTTAATCATCTTAGGTAGCACCTCTGCCACATCGCCAATGATAACATAATCAGCAATCTGGTTTATCGGGGCATTGGGATCTTTATTGATGGAGATGATTTGAGCGCTTTGATCCATACCTGCCCTATGTTGCACAGCCCCGGAAATACCGCAGGCAATGTAAAGCTTTGGACGCACGGTGACCCCTGTTTGACCAATTTGCCGCTCGTGCTCTGCCAGACCAGCATCCACGGCTGCCCGTGAGGCACCTACTTGTGCGCCTATTACATCGGCCAATTCATAAAGAAGTTTGAAGTTTTCGGGGGTACCAACACCATAACCTCCGGCCACTATTATCTGAGCATTTTTAATGTTTAGCTTTTGTGGCTCAATATGCCTTTCGATGATTTCAACCACAAAGTCGCTTTCTTTGACATATTTGCTGACATCCAGGTTTTTAACCTTTCCTTTGTGATTGGCAGAATGAATTTCTTTTTTCATCACACCTTCCCTTACCGTAGCCATTTGCGGCCGGGTATCAGGATTTATGATGGTAGCAATGATGTTTCCACCGAAAGCCGGCCTGATTTGATATAGCAGGTTTTTATATGTTTTTCCGGTTTTAGGTTCGGTGTGGTCACCAATTTCAAGCGCCGTGCAATCGGCAGTAAGTCCGCAGCGCAAAGCCGAGGCTACCCTTGGTGCCAGGTCTCGCCCAATGGAGGTGGCCCCAAATAAGACAATTTCAGGTTGCTCTTCTTTAAAGAGCCCAATGATTATGGAAGCATGAGGTAAGGTTCTGTAAGGGCTTAACCTCGGATCATCTGCCAGGTGCAATACATCTACCCCAAAGGGGAACACTTCCTGACTCACTTTCTCAATTCCGGAGCCTATGGCAACAGCTTCAAGTTTTACTCCCAATTCACCGGCCAGTTTGCGCCCCTTACTCAGCAACTCGAGGCTAACCTCTGCTACATGGCCTTCTTCAGTTATTTCGCAATAAACAAATACGTTGTTCACTGTTAAATGATTTTAATTTTAGAAGTATTTTTAACCAATAATATGGCTGGAAATCAGCTTTTTCATCAGCCAGTCGATATCATTATCAGCAGCAGTGAGTACTTTCGACTCTTTATGCTGAAGAACCACATTGTCTATTTTCTTAACCTTTGTAGGCGAACCGGCCAAACCCAATTTATCGGTTTCGGCTTGCAAATCTTCAACCGACCATTCGGTAATTTGCAGCCAGGGCCTTTCGTGGCGCAATTCAGTATAGTCTCGGGTTTCTTCCTGCAACTCGGTGGTAGTACGGGCATGTTTGTATTTCATCACCAATTTAGCATTACGAGGCCTGCACGACGGAGCTGAACCATGCACTGTAATGCATACGGGCAGAGGAGCCTTGACGGTTTCAACCCCTCTTTCGAGACGCCGGCGGATAATTACCTTCTGGGTGTCGATAGAGACTAATTCTTCGGCGTATGTAATTTGTGGCAAACCAAGCTTCTCGGCCGTTTGAGGCCCAACCTGCGCTGTGTCTCCATCAATGGCTTGCCGTCCGGCAATCAGCACATGAAAGGGCTCAAGTTTTTTTACGGCTAAAGATAGGGCATAAGAGGTTGCCAAAGTGTCGCTGCCAGCAAATTTGCGGTCGGTAACCAGAAAACCTCTGTCAGCTCCACGATACATGGCTTCCCTTATAATCTCTGCAGCCCGGCCTGGTCCCATACTTACAACAACTACCTCAGCCCCCGGTATGCTGTCTTTCATTCGCAGAGCCATTTCAAGAGCATTGAGGTCTTCGGGATTGAAAATGGCTGGCAGTGCTGCACGGTTTACAGTTCCGTCGGCCTTCATGGCATCCTTGCCCACGTTGCGGGTATCGGGTACTTGCTTGGCCAGCACAACAATTCTGAATGTCATATTCACAAAATTAGTTAATGAATTAGGTTGATTTCTGTGGATGTTTCGTTTAGGCAGGGCAAAAATACGGAAAAAATCATCCCTGCAGATTTAAAAAATTAACCATTTGGATAATGCTCATCTTGTTTTTACCCCTTGGAGGATTAAAAAATATTTGTATTTTTGCACCGCTTTTGGCCGGTGTAGCTCAGTTGGTAGAG
>DDBO01000192.1 GCA_002332755.1 Bacteroidales bacterium UBA2030
ATACCAATTATCCTCACCATTTATGCTATGGAACACAGAAATAGCCTTTAAATCTCAAGATCCTTCAAAAGTAAATAATTATATTTATCATAAAGGCAATGGGGCGCACACTGATATAACATTTTATGGAAATAACTGGGGAATATATTTAGCAGCACACAGAATGGATAATATGGACTTTAGAATGCTAAGGAATGAATCTGGCATTAGAAGTATTATCAACTATATTCCTCCACTCACCCAACCACAAAATTATATTTTAGTAAAAAATTACCCTTATGCTAGCCAAGCCAAAGGTGAATGGGCATTCTCAGGACAAGGAAATTTCACAATACCTAAAAATACAGCATTAGGAGGCAACTACGGTACACAAATACAAATTAATTATTCCCGTATGCATAATATAGACCATAAACAAATAAATGATACTACTCCTATAATGGCTTCTGGAACAGATGGCTATAATTCTGAATTTTTTAAAATTGATAAAACTGTTTTTACGGGCCTGTGTGTAATCTTCATAACTACTTGTTTTCGAAGAGCTTGCTCCGGGCATTGCATCTACCCACACTTGCCCTTGTCCAGCGGAAACAAAACCAGATATGAAAAGTAGTGTAAAAAAACTCTTTAAATGTTTCATAATTATTTCTTTGTTCAGTTTTAATGAGGAGTAAAGATAAGAATATTGTTGGATTAACATTCTGGCCATTTTAGATAGGAATAAGTTGTATTGAGGCCGAAAAAAAAGAATATAGCATAAAAAAAGGTTGATGCCTCTTCGACATCAACCTATGAATAACTTAGGTTTTCCTCTATTTTCCAGGGACGGGATAAATCTTAGGATTATCTCTGTATCCTAAAAGATTTTTATACCAATCAGGAAATGCAGTGCCACCACTCATAGCCCACTCGGCAAATTTCAGAAAACCTTCAAGAATATCTACCTTTTCCTTCATATAGTCAATGCTTCCATATACATTGAGGGCCCAAGGCAGGTTGTTGGAAGTGACATAATATTTATTTTGTGAAGGAATACTGGCGTCATCGTAAGTTCCAAAGAATTGTGAACCAGCGAGGTTAGTGGGAGCATATCCCGGAAGATGTACTTCGCGGCTCCGGTCTTTATTGATGATAATGAAGGGGTTAAAATCTGCGATATTCACATCGTTGATGGAATACGTATTGGGTTTGAAATTGATAGTTACCGTTAAAGTTTTAGGTTGCACGTATGGAGCAGCTGGATCTGTGTTTACACCAGTTCCAGAACCGGGGTGTTTCATTTGTGCAAAAGCGTTATCAAATACAATGATGGTGGGCTTGGTTTGCCCGGTCTCCACTCCATTGGATTCAAGACTTATATAAGTATCTGTGATACTATATCCCGACACCGTTAAGTGTGAAGGATTTACCGGACCTGGAATCTGAAATCCAAAGCCATTCTGGAAAGAGGCTCCGAATGCCCTGATTTTGAAGGTTGCCGTTATAGCTTCGATAAAATTGTTGTAATTAATAACAGTCTCAAATCGGTAATCTACAACAAGGTCATTAAAATCGTAGTCTCCTTTCGATGGCCATAAATCTTCAAAAGCAAGTGTACCCATTCCGGAAGCCGGATAGAAAATTGAAACACCGGGATAAACTCCTACGGTTATCGTAGCTTGTGAGCAAAGATTATCAAGGTTGCAAACCTGATAGTTAATGGAGACCGTACCTGCATAATTATTTGCAGGGGTAAAAGTAACTATCCCCGTTGCCGGATTCACTGTAAACACACCTTGTGTTGTCGGATTGGGAGCTGGTCCTGTGAATGTAACCGAAGCAGAATTAAGTGCTGATGAACCAGGAGTATCGTTGGAGAGAATATTAATATCAACAGGTGTGTTGATAGAAGTGCTTGCCACATCGTTGTTAGCAACCGGCGGTACCAGGGCTGAGGCAACCTGAACAGTTACACTTGAGCTATTGTTGCTGGTATTTGGATCGGGGGTAGTAGAACTAACCGAAGCACTATTCGTAAGATTTCCACTAAAATTGTTGGAGACAGTTCCTGTGATGGTCAATGTTGCAGTGGCCTGATTGTTTAGAGTTCCAATGGTCCAGGTAGGCGCTGACCAAGTTCCTTCAGAGGGAACAACGCTTACAACCGTAATTTCAGATGGTATCTGATCAGAAACGCTAACGTTATAAGCCTCGGTTGGTCCTGCATTTGTAACTGTAAGGGTGTATTGTATGTTTTCGCCAGCCGTGAGTTGTGAAACACTGGCAGTTTTAATTATTTGAAGATCGGCACCCAGCACTTTTACAAATACATCCGCAATATCGCAATCGGAGGGAGAAGCATTCATACAAATTTTGTAGGTGAGCGTATAGTTACCAGCCGAGGTTCCCGGAGCAACATTCACCTGACCAGTTGTAGTATTAAGTGTAATTCCAGGGTGAGAGGCAGGATTTACTAAAGAAATTGTAACCTGGGCTGGATTGATGGGAGAACCATTATACAAATCATTACTCAACACATTGGTAACTGCAATACCACCTGTGGTGTAAGGAACCGGTGTGCCATTGTCGTCAACAGCAATGGGTAATAGGTTATTTACGGTATTGGGCGTTGTAAATACGCCGCCAGCAACTCCTAACTGGACGGAATAGAACCTTTCTGCATTTGAATTTGTCTGCCCAAGTGCAAATGATATTTTATTATTGGGATTCATGAAATTAGCTATAAAGGCAGCATTGTTGTCAAAAGTAACGCCCGGCAAACTATAGTTAATTCCCAAAAACCTGGTTCTGCCCGTGGTATTGTTCGTGGATATCGTAAGGCCGGTAGGGTTATTAACCGTGTAGCTGGTATATCCACCCACCTCAACATATTCTCAATTTGAATTGCTGTTCCCATCAATATCAATTCCAGTCAGATTGTAATTATAAACATAAACCGGTTGATTATCAGCTGTATTAAAAAATTCCAGTTCATATACAACATACCCACCCGAGGAGCTGCTACTACCAATCCTGGACTGAAAGCGCTTCGGATCGCCCGTCTCTATATCATCATCCCAATTGGTTATGTTCGCATTAACCTTAGAAGCAACTTTCATTTTAGCATACACTACGATACCATCCTTGGTTATCACATTGCTGTATTTATGAATGGAGCCCACATTGGTTCCGTTGCTACCGGTGTTAACCAGGATAGTTCGCTGTGCATTTGTAAAGCTCATGGTCTGCCCTTGCTATTTGAGTACAAAGGATTGAGCAAGGGCACCTGCAGACATTCCAAGACTAAGCACTACTCCAAAAGCAACAGCAAAAAAGCTGAATTTTATTTCGGTTCTGATGAATTTCATAATAATTTGGTTTTTTTATAATTAATTAAGTGTTGCAGTTAAATTATCGGAAGTAATATCAACAGAGGTTTCCTTCCAGTTGAATTTAATTTTTAGGCTTTTCTCAAATGTGGGAACGGTAAATTTCAATACAAAGGGTTTATTAGCCAATAGAAATGCTTTCTGATAGGCATTGCCTTGGGAATCAAGAATTTCTACCAAACCATTGGATTTGGCAGTAATACTCACTTGAAGATTGCAGGTAGTTTTCCAATTGAAATCTGCAGGCACCTGCATCTCTTTCATGGATGTGGGTTTCTCGGGTACAGCCGGTTCTGGCAATTCTTCCTTCCTACAGGAAGCTAATGCGATGATGACACTGGCCAGTTAAATCAAGGTGAAAAAGCTTTTCATGGTATTAAGGTATTTAGTTATAATAATTTTTTACATTTAATTAATAAGACAATGACCATAAAAAAAACCATGCTATTGGCACTAAACTCCTTAATACCAGTATTTTAATAAAACTAAAACATGTTTACTTTTTAATATTTATCAATTTCAATCACCCTTTTGATAAATCTTAAAATCTCAAAAAACATTTGCATTTCTAATTCTCAGAGATCATCTTAAGAAATTCGTCTTCAGTTATCACCGGAATACCTAACTGAATTGCTTTTTCTTTTTTAGCAGGCCCCATATTGAGTCCGGCAACCACAAAACTAGTCTTAGAATTAACCCCCGATCCCAATTTTCCTCCGTAGGCAGTTACCAATTCCTCAATTTCTTTTCTTCGCTGAGGCGCTCCAAAATCTCCACTCACAACAATTGTTTTTCCTGCGAGTATATCACCTTTTTTCTCAGGTTTCACCGAAGTTATTTCAAGCTGTACTCCTGCAGTTCTGAGTTCCTCGATAATCTCAAGCATGTCAGGCCGGTGAAGAGTTTGTACCAGACTTTGGGCAATCTTCTCCCCTATTTCATCCACCATAACCAATTCTTCAAAAGTAGCTTTTAGCAATTTGTCCATACTGAGGTAGTGGTGGGCCAGCTTGGAAGCAATGGTTTCACCAACATATCTGATACCCAAAGCATAGAGAACACGCGGAAAAGGCACTTGCTTTGATAACTCTATTCCCTTGAGAATGTTTTCTACGGTTTTTTCTCTAAATGAAACCGTTCGGGCAAGCGAATCACCGGTAGCCGGATAGGTTTTCTGGAGGCCTATTAAATTATCGTAGGTCAGTTTATAAAAATCACTCACCTTTCTTACAAGGCCATAATCATAAAGCACTTCAATTTTGCCTTCCCCTAAACTTTCAATGTTCATTGCCTTACGGCTAATAAAATGCTCGAGTCTTCCCTTAATTTGAGGTGGGCAACCACTGTCGTTTGGGCAATAGTAAGCTGCTTCGCCGGGGTTTCGCATCAAGGGCGTATTGCATTCAGGGCAATGGGTAATAAAGGGTATTGGTTGAGCTCCTGGACTTCGTTTGGAAAGATCAACTCCGGTAATTTTGGGAATAATCTCCCCTCCTTTTTCCACAAAAACAAAATCGCCCTCTCTGATATCCAATGACTTTATAATATCAGCATTATGTAAAGAAGCCCTTTTCACAGTTGTCCCTGATAGAAAAACAGGCTCTAACTCGGCGACAGGGGTAACAGTGCCCGTACGACCCACCTGAAAGGTTATGCCAAACAACCAGGTAGAAACGCTTTCAGGTTTATACTTATAAGCAATAGCCCAGCGGGGAGATTTGGCGGTATAACCGAGAATTTGTTGATGCTTAAAGGAGTTTACCTTAATTACTACGCCATCAATATCAAAAGGCAATTCTTCTCGGGCTTTTTCCCATTCGTGAATAAAGTCAAAAACTTCATCCAGGTTGCGGCAGCGTGCCATGTAATCTGAGATTCGAAATCCCCAGGAGCGTGCTGCCTGAAGAGTATCATAATGATTATCCAAAGGAAGCTCATCTGCCATCAGATAATATAAAAAGCAATCGAGGCCTCTGCGGGCAACCTCGGCCGAATCCTGCAATTTGAGGCTTCCGGCTGCTGCATTTCGGGGATTGGCAAAGGGAGGTTCTCCTATTTCCTCACGCTCCTGATTCAGTCGATCAAACGATGCCCTGGGCATAATTATCTCCCCACGTATTTCGAAAACCGCCGGGTAGTTACCTCTAAGGCGTAAGGGAATACTTCGGATAGTTTTCACGTTTACAGTAACATCATCTCCGCGGTTACCATCTCCCCGGGTTACAGCCCTCACAAGCACTCCATTTTCGTATAATAAACTGATGGCTACTCCATCATATTTCAGTTCACATACATATTCCGGCTCCTCTTCTAATGTTTTGCGCACCCGATTGGCAAAATCACGTACCTCACCCTCACTGTATGTATTTCCTAGAGAAAGCATGGGATAACGATGATTGACCGCTCTGAATTCGCTGGTAACCTGTCCTCCTACCCTTTGTGAAGGTGAGTGGGGCGAGAGAAATTCAGGAAACTCTTTCTCTAATGCAATAAGTTCCTCAAGCAATTTGTCAAATTCGTAATCGCTAATTACTGGCTGATTTAAAACATAATAATTATAGTTATGTTGCTCGATAAGATCTGTTAATTCTTTTATTCTTGCCTGTGCTTGTTCTCTGTTCATGGTATGCTGCTATTTTTATAATAGTCATTGTAGTACAAGATGAGGGTGCCTGAGGGTAATCCCATAAATTGCCGAAAATATCTTTCTGTAATTCCTGGTCTAAAGATAGCCTCAAAGCTAAGAGCCGGGAAGAGATTATATACATTCAACAAACGATTTTTAAGGTTCTCTTCACCCCTGAAGATAACCCAGGCAGTCTTGTGCATGAGGTTTGAAGAATCGACTATAGCAGGCAATTTATCTGCATTACGCAAGTAATCAATAGATAGCTTTTGACTGCAATAAAATCGGGGCAATGGCTGACTATTGGGTTGTGAGGTCTGCTCGACCCATACGGTTTGATAACCTGCCTTTTTACCTAAATACCGCATGAAATCTATTTCTTGCTTGTGAGGTGCCACAGTAGAAAACCAAACCAACAATAGGATATTGAATATCCAAAAGTACCCAACGGTCAGATAGTAGATAATCTGCCTGGAGGGTTTTAGGTGCTTTTCGACAACCTCCATCCAGCTTTGGCTGCCTGTAATAACAATGAAGGGAAAAGCCGCCACTAACATTCCGATGGGATCGACCGAAAAAATACTTCCAACCACGCAAACCAAAGCCGGGACTGACATGCGAATTGTGAATCGCTGTAGACGAAGAAAACCATAAATCACGAAAAAACCCAGAGGGGGTCCTAAAACTAATCCAAGAATTACTAAAGCCCTCAGAGCCTGAAAATTAACTTGCCAGGGACGAATACCTGTCATCTGTATGAAAGAGTTCCATTCGGAAAGATTAATTAAAAACGAATGACTGACAAGCAGATGAATGATTTCAATTCCAAGAATAGTGCTGAGGATAAGGGCAAAAAAGCGAATAGGTTTACCCAAAAAGAGGGTAATAAAAACATAAGGGAGCCAAAAAACGAGTATGGGTGGGTAAAGAAGAATAGAAATTGAGGCGACAAATCCTGCAATGAAGGAGGCCCTTTTCATCGAGAATAGAGAATAACGTGCAATCCATACTGCCCCTAAAAGGAATGGAAGCGCAAGGTTGAATGAGAAAGTTCTGACACTGATAAATGGCATCAACCACGATAGAGCTAAAAGTGCAAACGACAGCCTTGCCCCGCGAACTCCTCCTGCCAGAAGGGCAAGTCTGTATCCGATGACCAGGCTAAAAACATTAAAAGATGCATGAATCAGCCTTAGAATAAATGCTTGCATGCCAGGTTCTTCTATGGCTAACCAAGTCATCCACTGCCTGAAATAAAGGCCAAAAAGTCTATATAAAGGACTTTGAATTGTAAGGAAATCCGATTTGTTTGGAATGATCTCAGGCTCAAAAAAGAAAAAATGTTCAACAGGAAGCAGATAGCCTTCTGAAAAAAACGCGGCAACGAAACGGAGGATAATGGCTGAATATAAAATAAATAGATAGGGGTTCCGTCGGCGGAACGAATTCAGACGTATCCTTAAGAGCCTGACAATCGGTAAAATGGCTTCACTGTTTTAACTGAAGTAAAATTAATAAATTCCCAAAAGGTTTTTTATTTGTTCCAGGTTGTTTTGTTTGCCTTGGTTGCGCAACTGCTGGCTCGATTCACAGAAATAATGATGAGATTGAAGAAAATTCACTTGCAACTCGTACCATTGACGAAGTGTAGTCTGTCTCAAATTGGTTCGTATCCATTCTAAACGCAACCGGTGCGAGATTAGAAAATAATCATCGCGGCCTAAATAATCGAGATCAGCATCGCAGAGTATCTGGCCTAACTTGCCCCCTGCTTGTTGAGGCATACGAGTATCCAGAATTAAATTAACTACCAAAGTGATATCGGTTTCGTCATATCCATATTGAGGTAAAAAAGACCTGGCCATTTCGGCCGAGGCCTCCTCATGGCCAGCATAGGTAATCAGCATTCCGGCGTCATGCAGCAAGGCCGCTGTTTTCAATATCTCTGTCTCATAAGCATCAAGATTCTCAAGCTTTGCCAGCCGCATGACAGCATCGTAAACATCGAGGGTATGGTCGATACTGTGATAATACAATTCGTGTCGAAGGCCTGTTCTGAGTTTGTCGAGGATAAAATCGCGCAAAGGTGCAAAGTTCATAGCATTCAATTGGATGTAGAATACCCGATTATTTTGTTTCTATCAGAATTTAAAATTAGCAACAATTTGCCCGCGGTAAAGTTAGGCTTTATTTTCCATAAACGACGATTTGCATAATATGCCCCTTTTGTGTACCTTTGCGCTCAGAGAACGCGGGAGTAGCTCAGTTGGCAGAGCATCAGCTTCCCAAGCT
>DDBO01000108.1 GCA_002332755.1 Bacteroidales bacterium UBA2030
AAGAAGGCATTATCAGGTATGTTGAATACGTTAAAGAAAATACCAACCACCCCGACTACGACAAAGCCATACAGGCAGCCAAAGAACTTGTGTAAGCTTAAGGGATAATCTTTCATGGAGCCGGTCCATTTCTAAGGCCGGCTTTTTTATTAGGTCTATCTTTGTGCTAAAATTGGCATTATGCGTATCACATCCCGACAATTCATACTGATTATCACTTTATTAGTGGTTGCATGTATAGGATGGTTCTTCAGTTTCCTGCTTTGGTATTTCTTTTTTGCGGGCATTATTACCATGGCCGGTCGACCGATAGAAGAGCGTCTATCAAAACTCAGGATAGGCAAAATGCAAATGCCTGATGAATTGAGCGCTTTGCTGGCCTTGCTGATTGTATTAGGGATAACTACCGGATTTATCACCTGGCTGGGACGTGGAGTAGTGATTCAATTGTCGGGCCTGGCCAGCATTGATTTTACAGCCTTAACGACTCAAATCAATCAGCTTCTCTCCGGTATTGACAATACCTTGCATACTTATGGATTGCTGGCCGGCACCCAAAGTTTGAGCGACTTGCTGCTCCAACACATGAAAGATTTCATTGCAGAAATTTCACTGACACAGATATTTGGTGACTTTTTATCCACATTGGGTTCTTTGGCATCAGGTCTGTTTGCCGTGGTGTTTTTGTCGTTTTTCTTCCTGCGCGACCGTCAGCTTATGCGCAAAGCCCTGTTACTTTTCGTTCCTTTTGAGTACGAAACCCGGGTCTTAGAAGTAATCAGTTCGACACGTCGCTTGCTAACGCGCTACGTAGCAGGAATTTTCGCAGAAGTAATGATTATGATAACCCTGTTGAGCACCGGCCTCTGGATTATGGGCATTCCCAATTCTTTGCTCCTCGGGACTGTTGGAGGCATGCTCAATATTATTCCTTATTTGGGCCCGATCATAGGTGCGATTCTGAGCACTGTACTGGGTATAATATTTGTTCTCTCGGGCACCTTGAATAGTACGCTCCTGTCGGTGTGTTTAATTATACCCGCAGTTTTTCTGGCAGCTAATCTTGTCGATAACCTTGTTTTGCAGCCGGTTATTTACTCAAAAAGTATTAAAGCACATCCTGTAGAAGTTTTTGTCGTCATTCTGATGGCCGGTTCAATGGCAGGTATAACGGGCATGATCTTAGCGATGCCGGCTTACACCATCCTACGCATTATTGGCCTCGAATTTTTTAGCGGTTTCGATTTGATGAAAAAAATTTCCGGAGGACTCAATCCATGAATAAGTATTATTGTAGATTAATTTTCAGCCTCCTGTCGAAACTCACTTTTCCTCGCCTGCTCAATATTATCAAATTAAAAATCAGCTATTTAATCACCTACTTTAGTGGGAGATATGTACGCTGGGGCGAGCCGTGGACAGCAAGTATAGAGCCCTCCGCCCTTTGTAACCTGCAATGCCCCGAATGTCCCATTGGCAGTCATATACTTACCCGTCCATCCAATTTTATCAATACAGACGATTTTACAAGCTGGCTCGAACAGATGCAGCCTCAACTTTTTTATCTTATCCTTTATTTTCAGGGTGAACCCCTTTTGCACCCGAATTTTCCGGATTTAATAAAAATCGCGCAACTAAGACGGGTTCACACTCTTACCAGCACCAATGCGCAAACAATAACAGAACCCTTGGCCAGAAAATTAGTAGAAGCTGGTCTCGACGAGATTATTGTTTCTGTGGATGGCACTACGGAAGAAACGTATCGCCAGTATCGTCGTGGTGGTACTCTTGAGAAAGCTACCAGAGGTATAGAAAACCTGGTGAAAGCACGAAAAGTACTGGGTAAAAAAAATCCATTCATCAGGTTACAATTTATTGTGATGCGTCATAATGAGCATCAAATCCAAGAAATTAAAGTACTGGGGAAAAAGCTCGGTGCTGACAGGGTAGAACTGAAAACTGCCCAAATCTACGACCCTACCGACCCTAACATAATACTCCCAAGCAATCCAAAATTTGCACGCTACAAGGTCAATAGGCAAGGACTGCTGGAGATAAAAAAGAAAAGGCATAAAGGATGCATGAAAATGTGGGGAGGGACTGTTCTTACCTGGGATGGTAAAGTACTTCCCTGCTGCTACGATAAAGATGCAGAACATGCTTTTGGACAAACCACAGCCACCCAAACTGTTAAAAACATACTTAACAACCCAACGTCCCGGACTTTTCGTTTAAAGGTAATGCAATCGCGCAGCCATTATGATATGTGTAAAAATTGCCACGAACGTTAAAGACAACCAGATCCTGATTTTCCAGCCTTATTTAACCCATAAGAAAAAATGCTTGCATAGCGGGATTGAAAATCCTACATTTGTTGTTGAACCCAAAAATCAATCATCATGGAAGGAAAGAGCATAAAAGGAACCCGCACAGAACAAAACCTGCTTAAGGCCTTTGCCGGAGAATCTCAGGCAAGAAACCGCTATATATTTTTTGCGAAACAGGCCCGGCAGGAAGGATACGAGCAAATAGCTGCCATTTTTGAACAGACGGCCCAACAAGAAGAAACCCATGCCAAAACATTTTTCAAGTTTCTGGAAGGGGGAATGGTAGAAATTACCGCTTCGTACCCTGCAGGGAAAATTGGCACCACCATGGAAAACCTTGAGGCTGCAGCCGAAGGCGAACACGAGGAATGGAGTGATCTTTACCCTGAGTTTGCCCGAATAGCAGAAGAAGAGGGTTTCAAGCAAATAGCGGTGAAATTCAAAAGTATAGCCAAGGTAGAAGCTGAGCATGAAAAACGCTACCGCAAGCTTAAAGAAAACATTGAAAACGGTGAAGTTTTCAAAAAGAAAAAGAAAGTTCGCTGGGTCTGCCGTAAATGCGGATTTGTACACGAGAGTGAGACAGCTCCGCAGAAATGTCCCGCTTGCGACCATCCTCAGGCTTACTTCGAAATGGAAGCTGAAAATTACTAAATGAAAAAGGCTGTCAGCACTAACCTACTGACAGCCTCAAAACTAGAATCCCGAAAACCTCATCACTTGTTGGCTACAAAAGTAAACTTGAGACCAATTTCGTCGTAAATAAACTTATCTTTCAGATTATCAAAGAATTTGCGGCTTCCATATTTTATCTTCCACTCGCTGCGGTCGATAATAAACTGGGGAGCACTGGCTGATACTATGTTATCATTGATTTCTACTTTAGCCTTAAAGGTAATCCCTTTCTCTATATTCTTAATTTTCAAATTACCTGAAACTTCATGAGTAACAGTCTCGCCGGAGGATAATTGTTCTGCACTGGCCAGTTTTTTGACTGAAGTGATGGTAAAATAAGCTTCAGGAAAAGAATCAACACTAAAGAAATCAGCAGACATCAGGTGGCCCACCAGTTTTTGATTATACTCCGGATCCTGAATGTCGAGGTTGACAATGGAATGCATATCGATAACAATTCGGCCGCCAGTGATGTTACCATTTTCCACATAAATTTCGCCTGATTTTAAGGATATCGTCCCATGATGCTTACCACCGGGTTTCGATCCCTCCCACTCTACGACGCTGATAGTTGTGTCAGCTTTGAAGGCTTCGCCAACAAATTCTCCGGCCTTTTGAGCATCACCGGTTGCAGCTTTATCACCAGTACTTCCCGAGCAGGCCGACAATAATGCACCTGCAATTACAAATAAGGAAAAAACTCGAAGTATTTTTTTCATAGTTATGTATTATTTAGATTATTTCTAAACAAAAACATAATTTCTTCAAAATTTGTTCAATATCCTGTTTATTTAATAATCAATAAAAACAGGCTCAAGAATTATGCGCATTCTAAAGCAAAAAGCTACGGCATATAGGCTAAGCATGGTTAACAAACCTACTTATTTCCCAAGTTAACATCTTAAGGTTCTATTGAATATAAATTTTGTAACTTGCCAACGAATAAAAAAAACCGGAAACATGGAAACCAAAATACTCGTGCCTGTTGATTTTTCGGAGGGTACAAACCATGCAGCAGAAATGGCCGCCGATATGGCCGACTTCACCGGAGCCGGTATTATACTTTTACATGCTATTAACCACTATACCAGGGCTTACCTGAAATCAAACGACCTGGATGAATCGTGGATTGAAGAAAAATTGGAAGAATTATCCAAGAAAATACTTATTGGTAGAGAGCTGATGCTGGAGAAGGCAATTAAGGAGGGCACCCTATATGAAACCATCCCCTCAGTGGCTAAAGAATTTGGAGCTTCGCTAACTGCCTTTAGCAGTCATGGTAAAGAAGGGTTGCAGAGGATAACCAAAAGCAAAGTATTACGATTGATAGCCGCCAATCCTGTTCCTTCTATCATTTTTTCGAAGAAATTGCCTCGGAGGCTTAGCCCGGCCATCATCCCCATTAATTTGTTCAGAAAATGGGGCAAAAAGTTAAATGTACTGGTATCGATGAGCCATTTATGGGGAAAAGAATTTGTAATTGTGGAAACCTATGCTCCGGAAGCCTTAAGCAGTGAACTGGAAAGGCAGAGGGCAAAATTCAGGCAGGAAGCCGAAAGACAAGGACTAAACATCACTTTTGTTCCTATTCGTGGCGAACATTCATTTTTAAGCGAATTTAGTGCGCATGCCCGGGCAACCAAGGCCAGCCTCATTATTCTCATCTCAGATGAAGAAGAGCAAAGTCCTATTTTCAAACCCGGAATTGGAGAAAAAATCCTGATATACAACAAATTAAAACTTCCTGTTTTATGCCTCTCTCCAAGCATGGAGCTTATTAAAACACAATCCTGAATACTATTACCAATCCAGCAGACGTTTTTCGCCTTCCAGAGACTTTATTTCGGAAATTTCCTGCGTCACTTCAATAATACCCCGGTACTTTCCTTCTTCATCGCGAACGGCAAAGTATTGTATGAAAATTAATTCGCCGCGCATGTGTATCCAGAAGGAAGCTTTATCTTTTTCGCCGTTACGAAAGGATTCAATGATTTTTTCAACTATATGGACACTATCAGGAGGATGACAGTTCTTCACATTTCGTCCGATAATACCTACGGTTCGGGGAAAAATTCTTCGGGGTGGCGTTGAAAAATATCGAACCTCATCCTTCTCATCCACATAGGTGATATCTACCGGCAGGTGATTAAAAATTAAACGGATTTGTTCCAGGGTCAATTTACCGGTTCCCAAATCTGCCAGGTCAGGCGAGGGTTCGGCTCTGTATTCGGGCTTTGGTGGGGAAGGAATATCTGGTATAAAATAGGGTAAACCCAAGGCCAGGCCTTCAGATAACCAACCCTCCATCATCTTTGGCTCAAGGGTGGCAATGATTTCGGGAAATAAAATCCTCTCGTCTCTGAACTGAATGGTTTTCATATAGAAAAAAATGTCCCCTATTAACCGATTAAACCGGACAAAATCGATGGAATCGGAACTTAAAGTACCAATTGCTTCCTGAATCCGACTTCTAATTTCGTCATGAAAAGCCCACATCAGCTGGACACATCTAAATTCAGGCCACACCTTTTCGATTGCAGGAAATATTACATTCTCCTTAATGGTATAAATGCGGGTATACAGTTGCAATTTATTAAGCAACAACTGAAGATTCGACCTGAGAGTTTTGTTAGCAGGTTCATGAAGAAATAACCGGAATGCAGGTCTGATTTCGTCAAGCAATTCATTCATTGCCTGGTTATTTTTCTCGATAGCCCAAAGGAGGGTGCCGGCAGGTGGCTCTATCCGGTTGTAGGATAAAAGGGTCTGATAGAAAATGTTAAAAACTTTATTGGATAAAATGATCAGCTTCTGTATTTCTATATCCTGACGGATAAGGGCATCGAACAACAGGATAAAATCAGAGGGTACAACCTGCTCCACAAAATCGGGATAACGGGTAAGAAATTCCCGTGCATTGCCGGTTTGCAGAATTTGGTACGAAAGTTCAAGAAGCTTGTTATGCCTTATTGCCCGGGTATGATTTAATTCTGTCATATTAGTGAAGTTTATAAGGAGATTTGACATTTCAACAAATATAACGAAACTGAAGTTGTTTTAAATAAAAAAACCCCGGTACATACCCCGGGGCTTTAGTACACTCACTGAATACAAATTGAAATTTGACCTAGGTCATATTGTTACGATACCCAGAGGCGGGGTTTTTTCCCATTCTCCCCGGGTAAAGTCGGGCACGGGAACAGGTTGAGAATTGTTTTTCACGGAAATTTCAGATAACTCAACGATTGCCGACCAGGTAGCCGCATCGTAAACCGTTTGATCGAGGGGCAATCCATTGCGGAGGCAGTAGATAAGCCGGTAATCCATCATAAAATCCATCCCTCCATGTCCGCCAACTTTTCTGGCTTTTTCACCTATTTTCTCGACCAGGGGATGCTGGTTCTCTTTCAACACTTTTTCCATTTCTTCTTTCGACAACCATTCATGGGCATTAGGCTCGAAAGCCAGACCTTCAACAGGCCATTTCTGGGCAATTCCACGTGTTCCCGAAATCATATGAATACGGCTGTAGGGCCTGGGACTTGTAGTGTCGTGCTGAATCATGATGGTTTTACCATTGGCTGTTCGTATAAGGGTAGTATTCATATCTCCAAGACGGTAAGCTTGTCGGGCATAGTCGCTATTGGTGCCAAATTTCTCCCGCGCATATATGCTCATACCAAACTGATTGGTCGACATACTGGTGAGATACTCCATCCGATCGCCCTGATTGATACCCATAATTTGTGCCACAGGTCCCAAACCGTGAGTAGGATAAGGATTGCCGGTGTGGTATTTGCTCCATTCGAGTCGCCACATGGGATAGTAGCCATTTTTTTCGTCGAATTTCAAAAAACGCAAATCGTGAATATAGGCACCCTCGGCGTGGACAATTTCGCCGAAAAGCCCTTTCCTGGCCATAACTAGTGTTGAGAGTTCGAAGAAATCGTAGCAGCAGTTTTCGAGCATCATGCAGTGCCTGCGGGTCTCTTCGGAGGTATCTACCAATTCCCAGCATTCCTCGAGGGTTGTAGCGGCAGGAACTTCAATGGCGCTATGCTTGCCATGTTTCATGGCATAAATAGCCATGGGAGTATGCCATTTCCAGGGAGTACAGATATATACCAAATCTACATCGTCGCGACGGCACAACTCCAACCAGGCTTCTTCATGACCCGAATAAGCGGCAGGCTCTTCATTTCGCATTTTGCGAACTGTTTTCCGGGCAGATTCTACTCTTTCGGGCAATAAATCGCATACGGCGGTAATTCTGGTACCCTCAACCTGCAGCAACCGCTGAACGGCTTCTGAACCTCGCATGCCAAGACCAATAACACCTATGCGAACAGTATCCATTGGCTGAGCACCAAACCCCATCATTGTCTTTCCCTTGCGAGCTGGTGCGAGAGGAACATGTGGTGTAGCAGAGGCCACTCCGGGAAGGGCGCTAGCCAAACCAGCCATAGCTGCCCCGGCCAAGGTCTTTTTTAGAAAGTCTCTCCTTGTGTTGTTTCCCATGGATTGAAAAAGTTTTGGTTTTACGCGTTAAAGTTCCGGCGTTTTTTCAAAAAAATGAAGGATTAAAATCCACTTTTAAAAAATTTTTAACAACCTCCTACCCTTCGTCCCTACTATTTCCTGTTAATCAATATATTTCTCCCCTTTTGATAAAATGCCGGAAGGCACAACCGATTAGCAAGGGCCCAAAATCGTCAGGCTAAGACGGATTGGATGCTTGTGAGTATTTTTGCAGCAAACGAAAAACGCATGAACCTGCTTTCGGTAGAAGGCCTGAGCAAGTCGATTGGAGAAAAGCTATTGTTTGAAAACCTGAACTTTGGCATCAACCAGGGACAAAAGGTGGCCTTAATTGCGCGCAATGGTACTGGAAAAACCACCCTCCTCAACATTCTTGCAGGACACGATGGTGCCGATGGTGGAAGAATTGTCTTACGTCAAGATATACGGGTGGCCTATTTGCCTCAGGAACCCCATTTTTCGGAATCGATCACCATTTTGGATGCCATTTTCGAATCAGGGGACAAAAAAGCAAGTCTGGTAAAAGCATACGAAAAGGCAATAGCGTCAGAAAACAAGGAAGAGATTGACCGGCTAACTCAACAAATGGAAGATGCCTCTGCCTGGGATTACGACGCAAGGATAAGAGAAATTCTGGGTGTGCTGGGTTTTGATCGATTTATGGCACGGGTGGGTGAGCTTTCGGGAGGTCAGCGTAAAAAACTGGCTCTGGCGGTAGTTCTACTATCTGAAGCAGAACTACTTATACTCGATGAACCCACCAACCACCTCGATATTCCAATGACAGAATGGCTCGAACAATACCTGAGCCGCCAGAAGGTAAGCCTGCTAATGGTGAGCCACGACAGGTATTTCATCGACAGGGTATGTAATGAGATTTTTGAACTGGAAGACGGCAAATTATATCGATATAAAGGCAATTATTCATACTATCTTGAAAAAAAAGCCGAACGGGAAGAAGTGGAAACGGCAGCTCTGGAAAAGGCGCGAAGCCGTTATTGCACGGAACTCGAATGGATACGACGCATGCCCCAGGCACGGGGAACCAAACAAAAAGCACGTGTCCAGGCTTTTGAACAACTTGAAGAAAAGGTGAAACAATATCGTCCTCCGGATCTCCCTGTTTTTCAGGCCCAACCAGGACGTTTGGGGAGTAAAATTCTGGAGCTTAATTATGTTTGTAAATCTTTTAACGGAAAAGAATATATCCGGGATTTCAGTTACATCTTCAAGAGAGGAGAAAAAATAGGGCTGGCAGGGCCTAATGGCTCAGGTAAAACCACCTTGCTCAATCTTATCATGGGCATCCTTAAGCCCGACAAAGGCTCAATTGCGCGGGGAGAAACTATCCAATTTGGTTATTTCAGGCAAGATGGGCTGCTACCCGATATAGATAAAAGGGTAATTGAAATTGTTAAAGAGGTAGCCGAAGAAATCAAAACCACAGAGGGGAGTATCAGTGCCGCACAGTTTCTCAATTATTTCGGATTTACCTATTCCTCGCAGTATGCCTGGTACTCTACATTGAGCGGAGGAGAAAAGCGAAAACTCTACCTTCTCATAACCCTCATGCGAAATCCGAATTTTCTTATTCTCGATGAGCCCACCAATGATCTCGATATATACACACTTCAAAGATTGGAAGAATTTCTCGAAAACTACCAGGGTTGTGTTCTCGTAGTATCTCACGATCGCTTTTTTCTTGACAAAGTTATAGATCACCTGTTTGTTTTGGAAGGAGATGGCAAGATTGTGGATTATCCGGGCAATTACAGCGACTACCTGCAAAGTCGCCAGGTAAAAGAAAAGAGAGGGACGAGTGATAATCCATCAAACTCCCCCAAAAATTTTAAGAAAGAAAGGAAACCAACAACCCGGCTAAGCTACAAGGA
>DDBO01000125.1 GCA_002332755.1 Bacteroidales bacterium UBA2030
GCCTGAGTATTCCTGAATTCTTTATAAATTTTCTGGTATTCTGATAAAAATTCGCGGTTGCGGGCAAAATCATCGATCACTGCCAGTTGAAAGTCGGCTGCATTTACGAGCAAAGTTTCGTGTTGGCTGTGAATATCAACCAATAAATCACCCAATTGGCGTAATAGTGAAAGGTTTACAGGGGTATCGTTGATGAAAGCCCGACTTTTACCGTTGGGTAAAATTTCGCGGCGTAAAATCAGTTCTGCGCCGGCATCCAGTTCTTCCTGCTGCAGTAACATTTGCACAGAAGGCGTCAGTTCGCAGAATTCTGCTTCAATCACACATTTTTCTTCAGGATTGCGCAGCACCTGAGTGTCGGCCCGGTTTCCAAGCACCAATCCTAAAGCACCGAGCAGAATGGATTTTCCGGCTCCCGTTTCTCCGGTAATGATGTTAAAACCTTTGCCCGGACAAAATTCCAGGGATTCTATCAATGCATAATTTTTGACTGAAAGCCTGGTTAACATTGCCAAATGATTAGAGGTTAGCGCAAGTTTACTTACCCAATACGGCCTGGTATTTGGTGCTATTGGCCGGATCTATTTCTTTGAGCAGGTTAACGACTCTCACTTTTTCGTTGTCGGCGGCTCCACTCAAAATATTGATGAATTCATCGCGTTTGGCATCCATAATCAATTGAAAGAGAAAGGAGTTAGGTTTGTCGCGGTAAGCCCGGCGCAAAAGCTCGAAACTCTCAATAATGTTGGCTTTTCCTCTTTCGAGGTCTTCTGCCATCAGGTCGAGGCCCTGGCGATGATACTGGTACCAAAATTCGCGTAAAGTATTGAAAGACGTATTGTTTAGGTTCTCTGCCAACCAATATCTATTACGCTGGCTTTCAAACGATTTCCATCCTCGTTGTGGTAAGTTCTGTGCCATGTTTACAATGTTCATAGCTTTTTCGTAGAAGGGAGTGCCTCCGAAAAGGGAAAATGAATCGAAATCGAGTCCTAAAAAGATATAAGCATAATAGGCTACAAGAGCAGTTAAATTAGAAGTGATTCCGGATTCCTGGAAATCAAGGGGTTCGAATTCTACATAATTAAATTGGATGTTGTTATCCATGTAATTGAAAAGAGTGCTGTTGTAGGAACTTTTATAAACCGGACGACGCAATACCAGATTCATTGAGCCCTTGAATTCATCGGTAGATATACGGTCGCTGATTTGAATCAGCATAGTACACTCAATACGTTCCTCGGTTTTAAACTGATAGCTTGACCACCGTTTATTGTTAACAAATTCATAGAGTGCTGTTTGCATGGTATTATACACCTGCTTGTCGGTACCCTCCACCTGTTTGGTAGAAACAGAAATCTGACAGTTAAGCTCCTGCGCTGCCATTGTCAGAGGCAACAAGCTTATCAGCAGAAATAAGAATGTATTTTTCATGGCTTTATTCTTTAATTTTCCTGCCCGTTGAGGATATAATCAAAAATGATCTCAGCGATTTTATCTTTATTTAACAAGGGAGTAGTATATCGGTGGCCATTTATGGAATATATGGTTACTTTGTTGGTGGAATGGCCAAAAGTGGCGCCGGGGTCATTCATGGAATTCATAACAATGAAGTCGGCATTTTTCCTCTTCAGCTTTGCCAGCGCATTTTCTTCTTCGTGATCGGTTTCAAGGGCGAAGCCAACCAGCAACTGTCCCGGTTTTTTCTTTTTCCCCATTTCTGCCAGGATGTCGGTGGTAGGTTTTAGTTTGATTACCATTTCATCCTGTTTTTCTTTCTTAATTTTAATTTGAGAAGTCTGCTCAGGGGTGAAATCGGCCACAGCGGCTGCCATAATGGTGATATCGGCTTCAGGAAAACGTTTCAGGCAGGCTTCGGCCATCTGCGCAGCGGTCTCAACTTTAATAAGTTCGATATGAGTATGATTGACAGAGAGATGAACGGGGCCTGAGACAAGGATAACGCGGGCACCTCTATGGGCAGCTTCTTCAGCCAGGGCATATCCCATCTGCCCTGAAGAATGGTTGCTGATAAAGCGTACGGGGTCCACCGGTTCACGTGTTGGCCCGGCACTTACCAAAACCGTTTTATTGGCTAAGAGGTTTTTTTTTTTGAAAAAATCGGAAATGATTTCGAAAATAACTTCAGGTTCTTCGAGGCGGCCTGCGCCGCAGAGGCCCGAGGCAAGTTCGCCTGTCTGGGGGGCAATCAGCGTATGCCCAAACTCCTGTAATTTCCGGATATTGGCCTGAGTAGCCAGATGATTAAACATATCCACATCCATGGCAGGTGCAAAAAACACTGGACATTTGGCTGCAAGGTAGGTGGCAATCAACAGATTGTCGGCCAGGCCGTTGACCATTTTCCCTAATGTATTGGCTGTAGCAGGAGCTATGAGCATGAGATCGGCCCAGTATCCTAAATCCACATGGCTGTTCCATTCGCCATTTTCAGGATTGAAAGGCTGGATAAGGACAGGCCGTCGGGATAATGTGCTCAGCGTTAGAGGAGTAACAAAATCGCAGGCCGAAGGGGTCATAATTACCTGCACCTCAGCACCTTCTTTAACCAAAAGGCGAACCAGCAACGGAATTTTATAGGCGGCAATGCTGCCGGTTATCCCTATGATAATTTTTTTCCCCTTCAGCATGTCTAAAAAATCGTATTTAATCGTTCATATCCTGTTCAGGATAACGCCAGGAAACCTTGCCCTGCAAAAACTCAGCAATAGCTACCAAAGTGGGTTTGGGGAAGGTTTCATACTTTTTCGACCATTCAATCTGGTCAAAATTCTCGTAAACCTCTTCCAATGAGTCGGTAGATACCTGAAACTGTTTGATCTCTTCATGAATGGTTCCTCTCAGTTCTTCGTTAATCTGGTTTGCACGTTTCGAGAGGATGGCAACGGTCTCATAAATATTGCCGGTGGGTTTGTCGAAATCACTGACACGGCGGGTAACGGCGAAGTTGTCAGCCTTTAGTTTTTTGTATTTTGAGATATAATCCATAGGTAAGTATTATGTTTTTGAGTTTAACTTTTCATTTTGGCTACTTTGAAAGAATATTCAACAAGCGTTTGTAGCTCTTTAAGCCTTCGGCTTTCAGGGTAAAGTGATTTAAAATCGTTGAATGCATTTATGGCTGCCTGGTGTCTTTCCAAACGTTTCTCGGGGACACTGCGTTCAGCATAGTAATACCAAGATTTCACAATGTAATACATTACTTCTTCTTCGTAGCGGGTGTCAGGATAATCTTTTAACAAATTTTGAAACGACATAATGGCAGCTTGAAATTCATCCATCTTATAGTAAAGTAGGGCGTTATTAAAGGCCTTTTCTTCGAGTTTTAGCCTGAGTTTATCCATAAGTTCGTTGGCCCTGTTCACCCTGTCGCTTTTGGGGTAACGGTTGATAAACAACTGAAAGTCTCTTATGGCATCGAGTGTGCTTGTCTGGTCGAGGTAAGAAGGAGGGGAGTTGAGGTATGAGCAATAGGCACTCATATACAGGCATTCTTCTGCAAAGCGACTGTTAGGAAAATTATCCGTGAATCGTTTGAAATAATATCCGGCAAGCAGGTAGTCTTTTTGATAGTAATAAGCGTAGGCGTAGTAGTATGCAATTTTTTCCTCTTTTTCGGTTCCCCTGAAAAAAGGATTTATTTGATCGAAAAGTTGAAGGGCACGGTAATAGTCTTTGCTTTCGTAGTAAGCAATTGCGGCCTCATATTTAAGGTCGTTGTCCGTGCTTTTGTAAATTTTCTGATATTTCGAGCAACCACTTAATAGAATGATTGCCAGTGATATAGATAAAAATACCAGTCTCGTTTTTTGCATGGTGCAAAGATAGGGAAAAATGCGGTGATAATGAATATACTTTCCTTTTAACGGGCAATACTGGCAAAAAGTATGGAGTAAGTGTAGAAAGCCGTAGGCTTTTAAAACCTGGTGGAAAATTGAATAGCAAAAACCCTGGGGGGCTGTACATCGGCGGGGCGGGTCATATATTCCCGATTGAGTAGATTATTAATTATCAGCGAGAAACGTGTATTTTCTGCAGGATCGTACGAAATTCGTAGGTTTATTACATAATCCCCTGTATTGTGAATTTGCCGGTATTCTTTCAATCCGGGAACTATCACAGCATAAGCCGCCCCATTCGGAAAGCGCAGGCTATCTTCAAAAGCCCTGTCGATATTGATCATGTGGCTGTGCCAATCGAAGGTAAGGCCCGCCGAAAGTTTTTTCCAGCCGGCATCGGCTACCAGCTTACACGAGTGATAAAACCTGTATTTCAATATGTTTTTTTCTGTACTAGTATTCTGACCATTGTTTTGTTTGTCAAAATCCGGATCTGTAGGGTTAGTATAGGTATACCCCCCGCTCAATCTATAGTTAAACGAGCCTTTTTTGCCCATTGCAGTGAAAGAAATTTCAAAACCTGCGATGTTAGCCCTTGCTATATTTTCAGCTTTAAAGCCTGTATACGTAAAAAAGTCGAGCAGGGTGGGATTGACCAGGGTATCGGGATAGTATTGTCCAAACGTAAATTCGATCATATCTCTGTAGCGGGTTATAAATGCTGCTATGTCGGCGTATCCGTTGAGTCCCCCGTAATGAAATCCCTGTTTTATTCCGGCTTCGGCATTCCAGCCTTTTTCAGCTTTTAAATCGGGATTAGGAAATATGCGCAAGGCACCCACCTGTGTGGCGGCATATTTTTCGGCTATGGAAGGGTAGCGATAGCCCTGGCCAAAGCTGGCCCTCAGAAAGGTGGCCGAGGAGACTTGATAGTTGATTCCTGCTCTTATTAATGGGCGGGAATCATCGGTAGCCCGGTTCACCCTGTACATTTCGTAACGTGCACCCAGGGTGATGCGGAGTCGTCCCAATTTCTGTTCTCCCTGAACATATAAAGCATGCGTACGGGCCGAATGCGTTTGCCTTCCAAAAAAAGAAGAATTGGAAGTAACATATTGGGTGGATACGCCTGCAACAAGATTTAAGTTTTCTTTTAAATTTTTAAAAAATTGATATTCTGTAAAATATGTGTCATCAAAAGTATGCGAAAGGGTATCATTCTGGTAGCTCACCCTGAATATTCGACCACGAAGGGAATGACGTTCCCCCGGCCTGGGCAAATAAACCACAAAGGGGTCGAGATTGAAGCGGGTATTATCGAATCTTTGATCGAAATTATTGGCCGGCCGATAAACTCCATCCGTTCCATTCAGCCAGATGAGAAAATTGCCACCCTGGCTTCGCATATAATTTCCATTAATACCTGCCGAAAGCCCCTGAATTTTGGGGAAACGGTAGCGGGTATTGAGCGATATCCGGGCAAATTGTTCTGTTTCATTTTCACGATAGCCTTGGTCGGTTTGCAGGGTGATGCCGGTTGTAATATCGAATGGGCCTTCTCTGCGACTGTGGCTGAGACGCATTCCGGTGTATGCCGGATTCCGTGTGTCCCACCATTTTATCTCAGGCCGTGAAGGATTTCCATAAATTCCACTGAAGAGGGTAAGCCCTGTCTCGGGTTTTTCTTTGGGGTAGGCAGTTCGAATGTTGATAACCCCGTTGAGGGCAGAGCTTCCGTACAATGCTGATGAGGCCCCTTTGATAACTTCCATGCTGCTGATGTTTTCGATGGGCAGGAAATTCCATTTGGCTTCAGAACTTGCACCTGTCAGGAAGGGCAGTTCGTCGAGCATCAGAAGTACCCGGCTTCCCACACCATACGAATAACCATTTCCTCCGCGAATGCTGGCCTGGTCGTCGAGAATGGTTACTCCCGGCACCTGTTGAACGGCTTCATCTATGCTGAGAGTGTGCGTATTTTCGATTTGTCCGGCATCTATTACATCCATCGAAACAATTACATCTGACAAGCGCTGTTCATAGCGGGAAGCAGTAATAACTGTTTCGTTAAGCAATTCTACCCTGGGTTCCAGCTTTACATTCAGGGTGATTGTTTCATTGGCCTCTACATCCACAATCTTTACCTGCCTGTTGTATCCAACCAGACTAAAGGTAATTTTGTGTTTTCCCGGATTGAGGTTCAACTGGTATAAACCCTCGGTGTCGGTCACTGTACCCTCCGTTTTCCCTGCAACCACGTTCACCCCGGGCATGGCTTCACCTGTGAGTGCATCTGTTACCTTCCCTTTTATCCATGCTTTTTGCCCTGATACATACGTCACGAGCAACAATAGCACGAAAACTGACAGCAGGCTTTTCATAATATGGGGTTAAAGCAGGATTCGCCGGACAATTTTCTGCGAAGTCCCAGCTTTACTTAGTGAAATGAGATATATCCCTTTGGAGAGCTTGCCGGGTTCAATCGATAAATGGCTTTCTCCGGCAGTTATATTCAGAGTTTCAGAATACACCATTAATCCGTTTATATTGTAAAGTTGAAACAGGAAATTGCCGGATGTCGGGCTGGAAATGAACAATTTTATTTGACCGTTAGGGGAAAGTTGACTCACTTCGAGGCTGAACTTGTCACCTGAATCATCAATGCCGTAATGGGTCGAGTCGAGCACTTTTATGGAATAAAATGTGACGTCGTAAGGAAAAGGAAGATTAGAGATGTAGCCAACCACATGGAAGACCAGAGGGTATTCCCCGACTTGCGCTTTTGTGGGTGTCCCTGTAATCAGGGCACATCCTTTGGTTCCTCCTGGCCAAAATCCTGAGGGACGGCTTGGCAAAAATTGAAAACCTTCGGGAAGGCCTTCTACTCCGGTAACCCCAATAGAATCGATAGGGAGCAGGGGTAAAGGAGGGATAAGCGTATCGGCGGGAACCACAACAGTAATCGTAAGATTGTAGGGATAAGTAGCAACGGCAGGAGGAAAACCGGAGGCACTATCGGGATAAATGCCCGGTTTGGTTACGTAGGGGTCAGGTGTACACTGAGCGTAAGAGGTTTCTATCACCGTCATTAAGCTAAAAAGAAAAATCAAAGGAAGAATTCTTTTCATGGCTTTAGGATTTGGTGTTTACGCAAATTTACAACATTATACATTTATAAGATTTTGACCAGGCCCACTTGTTGCCAGGGCATTTTTGAGAAAAAAAGGTTGGAATCTTTAAAAAAAAAACGTCCCCGGGAAAGGGGACGCTGAATAACAGAAAGGAGAGAAAAGGCTGTATGAACGCTGGAGTTATCTCACAATCATTTTAGCATTGAGCGTGCCATTGGAGTGAGTAAGGCGAACAAGGTAAGTACCACTGCGGAGATTGGGAAGGTCGAGGCTCAGGTTGTTTTCGCCCGCCATTAGTTCAATTCCGGCTGAGCGGTAAACGATACGGCCGCTGAGATCATATACCCCTAGTTCTGCCACTGAAGGACGCTGAAGAGAGAGGATGATATTTACCCGTCTCTGGCTTACAGGATTGGGGTAGATGCTCAGATTACCGGCATAGGGCTGATTTTCAACACCTGTATTGTCCCAATATGAGCCTCCCTGAAGTATGGAATTGCTCAAAGGTTTGAAATCGGGATTGGTGAAGAGGGTGGGGTCAGAGAGCTGAAGCGCATCTAAGTCGGGCATGGAGTCGTTAGCATAGCTGGGGTTAAAGAAGAATTGTCTCTCGAAACTGCTTTTGAAGAATTCGCCCATGCCGGCCAGAACATTATTTCTGAAATTCAAAGTACCATTGGTGGCATTGTTTTGAGATTTATCACCGTCGATAAAGAGGCCAACGGGGAATCCGAAGAATACTGAATTGTAAGTGCTGAGAGCTGTGTTGCGACGCAGGTGCAGGGCACGTTTGAAGTTACTGTTAATACTGGTATTGGCAGTGAATTTGGGGCCGATGATCGTAATATTGGAGAAAATGCCACGTGTTTGAGGAGTATTTTCGGAACCCTGTCCGTCGTTGTCTGATTCAAAACCATTTGAACCAGAGCCTGGATCGGCAATATCGGGATCGCGAAGGGCTATTCCATACTGAACCATACCGCTCCAGCCATAATCCGTGTCGAAGTCATCGTCCCATGTACGGTATGAAACCAGATATTTGGCATTTACAGTTCCTCCAAACCATTCGAAAGCATCATCCCCACAGTAAGAAATCTGAATATGGTCAATTTGGGTCTGAGCACCTACACCGCCCAAGGTAAGACCGTTGATTTCTTTATCCGGGACAAAAGGAATGCCGGGAAATTCTATGCGAACATAGCGTAATACACCCGAATTATCGTTGTCGTCGGGATTGCTACCTCCGCCATACATCGAAGTTGGTCCCCCTTCAATAATGGCTTCACCACCGGGAACATTAATAGCTGCCCTACCACAGAGGATCACACCCCCCCAGTCACCGTAGTTGCGACTACCGGCAGGTTCGTTGGAGGTAAAAATGATGGGATTGTCTGCTGTACCTTCGGCAAAAATCTGAGCACCACGTTCTACAATCAGTGAACCTTTGGTAGCTTTATCACCGCGGATAATGGTTCCCGGAAGAATAGTGAGCTTGGCACCTGCCTTTACGTAAACAAATCCCTGCAAAAGGTAAACTGTATTTCCGGTTATGGGAAGAAAATTAGGATTGCTTAAACTGAATGGGGCCTGAACCATCATCATGTCGTTGGTAGCTAAAGTGTCGTTGTTTCTTTGGGGTGAAAGGAACCAGCTTCTTTCAAAACTGCTTTTGAAAAATTCTCCCATTCCGGCCAGAATGCAGTTTTCCATCTGCAGATCATTGTTGGTGGCGTTGGTTTGAGCGGCAGTACCATCAATAAACAGTCCTGTGGGGAAACCAGAGAAAACGCTGTTGTAAATACTGATTTTTGTATTGCGGCGGAGGTGAAGTGCTCTTTTGAAGTTGGAGTTAATGGAAGTGGAAGGGGCGAATTTAGGGCCAAATACACTCACATTGCTAAACAGAGCTGAGGTTATTGGAGTATTGGAACTTCCCTGACCATCATTGTCGGATTCGAAGCCGTTGGAACCCGAACCCGGGTCTGCGATATCCGGGTCACGCAGGGCAACTGCAAATTGCACCTTTCCACTGAAGCCATAATCCGTGTCGAAATCGTCGTCCCAGTTTCTGAAAGATACAAGGTATTTAGCAGCGACAGTGCCACCGAACCACTCGAAAGCGTCGTCGCCACAATAGGAGACCTGAATATGATCAATTTGGGTTTGGGCACCTACACCACCCAGAGTGAGTCCGTTGATTTCCTTATCTGGAACAAAGGGTATTCCACCAAATTCGATGCGTACATATCGAAGGGTACCACTGTTGTCGTTGTCATCCGGGTTATTGCCGCCTCCGTACATAGAGGTAGGTCCACCTTCAATGATGGCTTCACCACCGGGAACATTGATGGTGGCTTTACCACAAAGGATAACGCCACCCCAGTCGCCATAGTTTCGACTTCCTGCGGCTGCATTTGAGGTAAATACTATGGGCTCACTTGCCGTTCCTTCTGCAATAAGTTTGGCTCCTCTTTCGATAATCAATGATCCCTTGGTATCTTTATCTCCGCGGATAAGTGTACCGGCTTCAATGGTTAATGTAGCTCCGCTGCGAACATACAGAAATCCTTTAATGAGATAAATGTTGTTTTTTGTCCAGGTGGTGTTGGTGGTAATCTCACCTTCTACTGTGACGTTTGGAGTTCCGTAATTTGTGGTCTGGGGGGTCCAGTTGCACCAACCCTGTGTCCAGTCTGTATTACCGAAAGCGCCGACAAAAGTCACCTTGTCGAAAAAAGAATCCTGCAATTTGGAATTTTGAAACGAAGCACGGTTCAGAAGAGGTGAGGCACCAGGTTTCCAGGTAGTGTTCTGTGTAATTTCCCCCGAAATGACCTGAGTGGCCGGAGGATAGATGGTATTTTGCGGATTCCAGTTACACCATCCTTCTGTCCAATCCACAGTACCCATGGCACCGCGAAAGGGGACATGGTCAAAAAAGGGATTGTCGATGGTGTTTTGGGCAAACAGGATTATGCCTGTGGCAAGAATAAAGCTAAAAGTGAGTAGTAATTTCTTCATGATTTTCGGATTTTACATTTCCGTCGCAAAACTATCCTCACCCTTCAACCTGCAGGTTTCGGAATGTTTAAATGTAGAATAAGTAATTGTTAACATCTTTTTACAGGTTTTTTCCATAACCCATTTCCTGTGAACACTCATGTTGAAATTACTTGCCACCCGGCATCTTTTTTTTAGTTTTGCAGCCACAAAAAAATCTAAGAAATAAGCTATGCGCGATATTTTCGAAAAGGTAGCCTCCAACATGGGGCCTTTAGGCCAATATGGTGACAAGGCATTTGGTTATTACATGTTTCCAAAGCTTGAAGGGGAAATTAGCAATCGCATGGTCTTCATGGGTCGTGAGCGCCTTATATGGAGCCTTAATAATTATCTGGGACTGGCTAATCATCCTGAAGTAAGAAAGGCGGATGCGGAGGCTGCAGCCCGTTGGGGTATGGCTTATCCCATGGGTGCCCGAATGATGTCGGGACAAACGGTTTATCATGAGCAACTGGAGCGTGAACTGGCTGAATTTGTCGGGAAGGAGGATGCCTTTTTGCTCAACTATGGTTATCAGGGCATGGTTTCCATCATCGATAGCCTGGTGGACCGTAAGGATGTTATTGTTTACGACTCAGAAGCCCATGCCTGTATTATCGACGGGGTAAGGCTGCACATGGGTAAACGCTTTGTTTACCCGCACAACAATATCGAGAACATGGAAAAGCAATTGCAGAGGGCTACCCGTCTGACCGAAGAAACCGGAGGAGGTATTCTGGTTATCACCGAAGGGGTGTATGGCATGTCGGGCGACCTGGGCAAGTTGCGCGAAATTGCTGAATTGAAAAAGAAATATCATTTCCGCCTGCTGGTTGACGATGCACATGGTTTTGGGACTATGGGACCACAGGGTGCGGGAACCGGGACGCACCTTGGTGTACAAGATGCCATTGACCTTTATTTTGGCACTTTTGCCAAAGCCATGGCGGGTATCGGCGGATTTGTGGCAACCACTAAAACAGTGGCCGATTACCTCCGCTTCAACATGCGTTCGCAAACCTTTGCCAAATCGCTTCCTATGCCCATGGTCATGGGTGCTCTCAAGCGACTCGATCTCATCCGCAAACATCCCGAACTGCGCGAAAAACTATGGACCATTGTGAATGCCTTGCAAGATGGACTTCGTAAGGAAGGTTTCAATCTGGGCAATACCGAGTCACCGGTTACTCCTGTCTTTCTCTCGGGAAGTGTGGCCGAGGCAACCGGACTTACCTACGACCTTCGCGAAAAATTCGATATTTTCTGCAGCATCGTCACTTATCCTGTTATTCCTAAAGGCCAGATTCTCATCCGCCTTATTCCTACTGCAATACATACGCTCGAAGACGTTCGATACACTATCGATGCCTTTTCTCAGGTAAAAGATAAGCTGATGAATGGTGTGTACGCTCAGGGCGAAACGGTGAAAAGTTTTAAATAATTCATTTAGATATTTACCCGGATGAAGCCGTGGCCTTTATGCGCCATGGCTTTATTGTTTTTTATGTAAAGGATTTCACTAATGTTACATCATGAGTTATCACCCGGGTAAGCCGACTTTCAAAAAGAGGCCAAATCCGGAACTTCAATTTGGGGCAATGGTTTGATAATTGTAAATAATGAACATTTGAAATTCGTTTATATAAGGTATAGTTAAAAAAAAGTTTTGCCCTGGTGAATTTATTTAAAAATCCTTATATTTGCTTAATGTGACCAAGGGCCTCTAGTGACTTATAATTTATTAATTAACAGCTATTTAAAAAGTAAGTTATGAAAAGAGAAGTTTTTTTGCACAACAGTTCAATTTTGCATTGGTTGATTACACCAACCAACCAACCAACCAACCAACCAACAGGTAAGTGTAAGAATTACACAAAGTTTTTGGGTTTGTTATCTTTTGCTAATTACAGGGTGGCTATTTCACTTGAAAGCTTTCGGCCAAATAAATGCAGATCCTGTAAATGTCGGAGGTTACCGGGCGGTTTTGTACTATTGTAAACCCACTTCTATTTCTGATGATGACAGAAAAGAACCTACTGTTTTTATGGATAGTGATAATCAGCAAATTATCGACACCGTGAAGCTTTTAGGTTGTAACACAATTTTTTTCTCTGTGAGTACTTTGCCAACAAACCAGACTCCAAACAACACTAACTTAGGAATATCTACCTTCACGCAAAACGGAGTGAAGTATCTGGACAAAATGGTAGATTTTCTGGACAAGTGCGCTAATCAGGGGATTAAGGTTTTTGCTTTGATGCTTGACAGCGCCGGATACATAAACAAACCCTCCAGGGCTTTGGCGAAATTGGATAAGATTCTTTTCTACCAAATACATGTCCGTAAAGATGCTACTAATAATTCGTTTTATTCTAAAAAAGCCCATTTTCATGGTATAGTAACCAATATTGAACCCTGGACATTGGCCGAGTGGCAGGATATATGTGCTTCCTCCAATCTGCCAAACAGCAATCTATTACTGTCTAATTATTTGAATTTGATTTATTTATTAAGAAATGAAATTGAAAATTACTCTAACTACAGTTTTTTTAATCCCCCAGTCGCATCAGGGTATCAACCCCAGCAGTTAGATGGACTATTTATGGGCACTGTTCACTGGTTCTGGCATTTTACCTCTCAGAAATACCCACAGTTGTTTCCTAACGGAGATTTTAGTTTATATGTAGGTACTCATAATGGCAAAAAGTATTTTGACATCCTTCTCCCTGAGACTTATTGCCCGAAAAGTGCTTATAATTGCATATATAATAATCCACGTATAAGTGAAAATTGCAATCAATGTCAAAGCGGTTACTACGAGAATTGTGAGAGTATCGGAAGGTGTTGGCAATGGTATGAAAAACATTTGATTTCGGGACTAGATCCCGGTTATCCCTCCACAGGGACCCGACCCATTGATGCCGCTCCCTTGCTTTACGGGCATTCTGCCTTTATGTTCACTTCATCCTTCAGTGATTTGCATGCAACTCGTTGGTATTCAGAGGATGTAACCCGAAGTTGTTATGGCAAGGGTTATAATTACAAAGGCTCATTTATTTTTAATTACAAGGAATCCAAGCTACATTACACAGGTCGTCTGGGTACCCTGCCCGCCCTCGATTGCCAGGCTTTCCCTGATAATACGCAGGCAGGAAATGTTGACGCGAATGGCTGTACCGTTCAGCGCGATATTAAGTATTATCCCAATCCTTCGCGTCATTTGATTACCCTCGAGGGAATGCATGAAGGCGACAGATGGTATATTTTTAACGACCAGATTGTTCCGTTGCTCTCGGGCGTAAGTCAGCAGATTGTGCTGAGTTCACTTGAGCCTGGCTTTTACTTCCTGGTAGTAACCGATGCTGATAACAATCCGGTTTTCAGGACTCGCATACAAGTTCAGTGAATGTATTAGCCAAAAGACATGATGCGTAAAGCGTTGAAAATAATTTTTGTTGTTTTGGCGCTTGCCCTGGCAGGTTTGAAAATGGCAGTCTCCCTAAATGAGGCCCCGGGAAGATATGTCATGTACCCTGCCAGGGCTGCTTTTCAAATACCCCGGGAGGATACGGTGAGTTTTGAAACTCCTTATGATTCCTGCCATCAGGCCCGGCCTATCTGCGGGGATACCTCTATTGTCTATTTTAACCCCCCCTACTCTTTAACCATTTTTTATGAATGTTGTCCCGGACAAACCCATTATACCGATTGTTGCCGTTCGTATGGCTGCCTTACGTCGATTATGATTAATGAACCCCGGTGGTTTCTGCTGCGAATCGCTTCACCCGGGAAAATACAAATAGAAATTCGTGCTCAGTTTTTATTTAATGGTACATTCATGCCTTTAGATATTAGCTATATGATTTTTGGCCCGTTTGATACCCCGACGGGAGCCTGTGTAGCAGGGCTTGTCGATTCGGTTATTGTAGATTGCCGGGATGCTTTGCAAAGCCCATTGAAAGACACGGCTACCATCCCCTGGGGAAATACCGGTGAATTTTATTTATTAAATATTGATTCTGATAACGGTGGCCCTTATCCTTTGTATATATCCTTTCGTACGGTAAATCTTGGGCAGCCTGGTTATGGTACCCTCGATTGTGACATGACTATTTACTGTCAGATACTTTCAATAACGGCAAATGCATCGGTTTGTAACCCGGCCAGCAATACCTTTACTCTGAGCGGTAGGGTTTATTTTGTGAATGCACCTCAAACCGGACAGTTAGTAGTATGGGATAATACAACGGGCTATGGGACTACATTTAATGCTCCCTTCAGCTCACCGGTTGACTACAGTATTCCCGGTTTACCCTGCGATAACCAGATGCATACGGTTACTGCCATGTTTTGGGATTCTGCTTCTTGTAATCTATCAACCCAGTTTCAGGCACCTGTATTATGCCCAGATGCAACCCTTAGCGGAGGGGGGGGTATTTGTGAGAATACGGGAGGAACTGTACCTCTGAGTATTTATGTCAATCCCAACGTACAAATGCCGGTAACGCTTCAATGGAGCATCGACGGCATACCTCAGCCGGCCATAAGCACCTCCGGCCCTTTTCCGTTGATTTTACAGGTAAATCAGCCCGGTGTGTACACCCTTGATACAGCTTACAACGCTTTGTGTCCGGGAACTGTACAAGGGCAGTCTGTGGTCGAAAGCTACCCTTCTCCATTGCCCGAGTTGGGTGATACCCTATCAGCATGTGAAGGCCGTGAGGTAGTACTGGATGCTGGGCGGGGATATACATTATACTCCTGGAATACTGGCGATAATACCCAAACTTTGACAGTGGTTAAAGCCGGCATATACTCGGTGATTGTTACAGATAATCATGGATGTCAGGGCGCAGACTCGGTTGAGGTAAGATTCGTTCCTCAACCTTCCCCAAAAATTATTTATCATCATTAAACCCTAAATTTAAAAACCTATAATTATGAAATTCAAAAGCTT
>DDBO01000009.1 GCA_002332755.1 Bacteroidales bacterium UBA2030
TTGTGTTGTTTGCGAAGCAGTGAGGCTGTACCGAAATAGTCGAGCAGCAGGCCACTGGAATCATAATCGAGACCGGTGGTAATGAAAAACCAGAGTTCTTGGGCATCGTTGGCCGTAAGCTTATCGACGGCACCCCTCAGAAGGTTGAGATGCATAAGTGCCCACTGGTATTCTCCCAGTTCGTACATCAGGCGGGCATAAGCGAGCTTAGCCTGATCTCCCTCCGTACTGTTTTTAAGTTCGCGTTCCAATTGAGCATAAATTATCGCTGCCTCCCAAGGATCTCCGGCAGTAGTGTACATCTCGGCCAGGTCATTTTTTAAAATATTTAATCCTTTGGGGGTAAGGCTTGGGATAGCTAAGCACATTTTTAGTATTTCGATAGCCTTTTGGGGATTTTGGTTGAGATGCCCCTCCACCAATGCTTTTAGTCGGACCACCTCTGCCGTTCTGGCATTCATTACTTCCTGGGTAAGATATTGGTCTATCTCTTCAATTAATTCCTTGCTTTCATTCGATGGAGCAGGGTTATGACCTTTTATCTTTTCGTAGCGTGCGGTAAAATAATTTTGGGCTACTTCATTCCATAGGGGATGGTTTCGTTTTTGAATATAAAGGGGCTCCAGGGCTTGCAAAGCCAGGTCGTACTGCCCATTGTTGAGGCAGCTGCGGGCGAGGTTGAGCAGGCGGCTCCCATCTTCATTGTTCTTTTTTACCAGGCTCATGGCAACTTCGATTGCTTCCGAGTAACGTCGCTGAAGATTGGCAAACCAATAAAGCATCTCCTGGTAAACCGTTGAAGAGGGATTTTTCTTTATTCTTTCCCTAAGACTGCTCCATAAATATTCTTCATTTTCGGGCTCTGGCAATTGGCTTAAGAAAAATTGCAAACGGGCCTGAATGTTGGCCATTTGACCCGGGGTAGTTGCAAGAATATCCATAAATGCATCAGTCATTTTACGGAAATCGCCTGTTGCCTCGTATATAGCTGCAATTTCAAGCGCAAAGGCATTGGGGTCGTTCATCTTTTCCCGTGCAACGAGATAGGTTCTCAAGGCATATTCATTGAGACTGTATGAACGAAAAGCCATGCCCAAGGGAGCAGCAGCCTGAGGGTTCTTCTGGACAACTTTTATTGCATTTTCAAATATTCTATCCGCTTTTTCTTTTCTACCGGCCATTAAATAAACATAACCCAGATCTACGTCAAGCCTTTGTTGATTGGGTGTTTTTTTCATTTCATTTTTGACCGTTTCTTCTGCTTTATCAAAATCTTTGGTCTCTATGAGACATTGGAGGTAATAGGGATATATACTGCTTCCCTGACTTCCATCGTAGAGCTCTTTGAACAAAGGTAAAGCTGATTTGAAATCGCGTTGTTGATAAAACTGAAAAGCGGTCTGCTGTTTTGATGGTGTATTCCCCTGTTTTACCTGGGCGCTGGCAATAGGAGTGAAGCCTATTGCAGCACAAAAAATCAACAGGATTGACAGGTGCGTTTTCATAAGGCAAAGATAAGAAATACCCTGCTTAAGGCTTGATTTATAAAAGAAGGGACTTCCCTTTTTGAGGAAAGCCCCTGTTCGGAAAATGGTTAATAAATAACTGTATTAGCTTTGGTCTTTTCAGGAAATTTTATTGAATCCGGTATAAGGAACCAGTGCTTGGGGTACGTTTATTCCATCCTCGGTTTGATTATTCTCGAGTAGTGCAGCTACAATACGGGGAAGGGCTAAAGCACTTCCGTTGAGGGTGTGGGCGAGTCTGATTTTTCCCGATTCATCCTTGAAGCGTAGCTTAAGCCGGTTAGCCTGAAAATCTGTAAAATTGGAGACAGAGCTCACTTCCAGCCATTTTTGCTGAGCAGCCGAGTATACTTCAAAGTCGTAGGTGATAGCAGAAGTAAAGCTCATATCCCCGCCACATAAACGTACCATACGGAATGGCAGCTCAAGTTTGCGAAGCAATCCGGCAACGTGAGAAGTCATTTCGTCCAAAACTTTGAAGCTTTCGTCGGGGTGGGCTATTTCAACAATTTCAACTTTATCGAACTGATGGAGACGGTTGAGCCCTCTTACGTCCTTCCCATAACTACCGGCTTCGCGGCGGAAGCAGGCCGAATATGCACAAAGTTTGACGGGAAGCTCACTATGTTTGACCACAGTATTGCGATACAGGTTGGTCACAGGAACTTCGGCGGTTGGTATCAGGTAGAGATTATCTACGGGAACATGATACATTTGCCCTTCTTTGTCGGGTAGCTGGCCTGTGGCAAAGGCGGAGTCTTCGTTGACCATCAGAGGTGTCTCGAATTCGAGAAACCCGGCTGCCACGGCTTCATCCAAGAAAAAAGAAATGAGCGCCCGCTGCAGTTTGGCTCCTTTGCCTATATAAAATGGGAAACCTGCTCCCGTAACTTTTGCTCCAAGCTCAAAGCTGATGAGATTGTATTTTTGGGCCAATTCCCAATGGGGGAGAGCATCGCTGCCCAAAGAAGGTATATTCCCTTCTTGCAATACCACCTCGTTGTCAGCAGCACTTTTTCCCGATTTCACTTGCTCAGCAGGGATATTGGGCAGTCGAACGATAAGTTCATCGAGTGCTTTTTCGGTGAAGGTGAGTTTTTCTGTAAGTTCACGTGTTTCTTCCTTAAGCAAAGAAGTGCGGACTTTCATTTCGTTGGCCTCGGCAGTTCGGCCTTGCTTGAACAGAACACCAATTTCACGGGCCAGCTGATTCGATTCGGCCAGCTTTTCATCCAGGCTTTTTTGGGTTTTGCGCCTTTCTTCGTCTAAGGAGAGAATATTATTGACAATTTCCTCAGCTTCAAAATTCTTAACTTTCAGCCTTTCAATGACGTACTGGGGTTTTTCCCTGAGGGTTTGTAGAGGTATCATTTTTTAAAAACTTTGGCGACAAAATTAGGGGTTTATTCAATAAAAAACCCGGTCGCTGGTATCTGACCGGGTAACCTTAAAGCCATGAAAAACCATTAATTTTCCTGATTGCTCAGGGGAATAACGGAAACGTAAGATTTATCGTTTCTCCTGCGGCGGAATTCAACAATGCCATCGGTTAGGGCAAAAAGCGTATGGTCTTTACCCATTCCTACATTGATTCCGGGGTGGTGTTTTGTACCACGCTGGCGAATAATGATGTTGCCTGCTTTGGCAAACTGACCGCCAAAAATCTTTACACCGAGTCGTTTACTTTCGGATTCTCTGCCGTTCTGCGAACTACCGGCACCTTTCTTATGAGCCATATCTTATTATTTTTTAATTTTCTTGAATTAAATTAACCCAGGATAATATCCTCAATCTTGATGCGGCTGAGTGGCTGCCTGTGCCCATTAAGGGTCTGGTAGCCTTTTCTGCGTTTTTTCTTGAAGATGAGCACCTTATCAGCCTTCAAATGTGCGGTAATGGTGCCTTTGACGGCAGCACCTGAAATAGTGGGCATACCCACTTTCACCTGGCCTTCATCTTCAATCAGCAGCACGTTGCCGAAAACTACTTCACTTCCTTCTTCGCCCCGAAGGCGGTTTACATAATATTCACGGTTTTTTTCAACCTTCATTTGCTTTCCGGCGATATCAACAATTGCGTACATTTCCTTGATGGATTTTTAAGTTTGATGCTGAAAATTTTGGAGGTGCAAAGTTAGAACATTTTTTCAATTCACAAACCTATCCCCGATAAATTTTTTTATCAATGAGGCAACGTTTTAGAAAAAATTGCGTCTTATGAATACATTGGGACTAGTTTCCGGAAAGGCAAATAAGTGTGGTTTTCCGGATTGAATGTCCTGGTTAAACAAATCCTGTGTGTGAGGTGAGGCGGAGGGTCTGAACGGCAGAATTCCTCCGCTTTTTTTTTCATTAAAATAAAGGATGAAAAAATTTTTGTTTAAAAGGAATTTTTCAGGCAACGTTTTTAAAAAACGGAGTCATTAAAGTAGTTCTGCACCTTTTGGAAATCGCGGCTAATTTATTTTAGGATGAATTTTTACTATCCTTTTATTGGTGGGGCCTTCAGGGAGTCGAACCAACTCCTTGAGATTTTGAGTCCTTATGACAGGAAGGTGATAGGTACAACCTACGCTGCTGATTCTGCGTTGGTGGATGAAACTATTAAAGTTGCCGAGAGTTGTCGTGATGAAGCCGCACAGTTGCCTGTTTACCGGCGCTACGAAGCATTGATGTTTATTGCAGAACAATTAAACCGGAGACAGGAAGATTTTGTAAAATTAATTTGCCAAGAGGCCGCCAAACCTTATAAATATGCCTTATCGGAAGTAAGAAGGGCGATTGAGGTATTTAAGGCAGCGGCAGAAGAAAGCAAACGTATTCCCGGTGAGTATCTCAGCCTCGATCATACCCCAGCCGGTGAGGGTAAAGAAGGATGGGTAAAGTATTTTCCCGTCGGCACGGTGGCCGGGATTTCACCCTTTAATTTCCCTTTGAATCTTGCAGTACATAAAATAGCACCCGCTATCGCTGCTGGGTGCACAATAATCTTAAAACCCTCTTCGCTCACCCCTTTAAGTACACTTGCCCTTGCGCAAATTATAGCCGCAGCAGAACTACCGCGGGGCATGGTGAATATTTTACCTGCAAAGCGAGAGGCCGGCGACCAGCTGGTAACCGACCCGAGAATCCAGTTGTTAAGCTTTACCGGATCAGCAGAGGTTGGGTGGGAAATGAAAGCCCGTGCCGGCCGTAAACGTGTAATGCTCGAGTTAGGAGGGAACGCAGGCATGATTGTAGCTCCTACCGCCGACCTGAGTCTGGCTGTTAAGAAAGCCCTGGTTGGTGGATTCTCTTATTCCGGCCAGGTATGCATTCATACGCAACGCATACTTGTGCATGTGTCTTTGTTTGATGAATTCCTGACCCGTTTCACGGAAGGGGTTAGATCCCTAAGATTTGGCGACCCACTCGATCCAGCAACCGATATATCGGTAATGATAGATGAAGGAAATGCAATAAGAGTGGAGCAATGGGTTAATGAAGCCCTTGATGGCCATGCCCGCCTGGTTTGTGGCGGGAATCGAAGGGGTAGCTATTTTGAACCTACGATTATCGTTGGAGCCAAACCCGGAATGAGAGTTCGTGATGAGGAAGTGTTTGGTACCATAGTTTTGGTTGATTCCTATCAGGATTTTGAGGACGCAATCAACCAGATCAATCAAAGCCGATATGGATTACAGGCAGGTTTATTTACCAACAATTTGCAGGAGATAAACCTTGCATTCCGCAGGCTTCATGTAGGGGGCCTCATCATTAATGATGCACCCACATTCCGTGTTGATCACATGCCTTACGGAGGTGTGAAAGATTCCGGTTTTGGTCGTGAGGGTGTCAAATATTCTATAATGCATATGCTTGAACCTAAAATCCTGGTGAAGGAATACTGAAAGAATACTATGTTTTATTGGAACCCTACCCTTTATGGGAATATAGTTTTAAATGAATAATATTTCTTGACATTTAATCAGTTTTAAATTTAAACCAATTCAAAACCAAATTCCAACACTTATGAAGCGTTTTTTAAAGCACATTTTTTTGTTGACGTGGGTGTTCCTCTGGGCTTTTAGTAGCCAGGCTGTGACCGTAACTATTGGTACTGGCACTCTTACAAGCAACTATCCGTTTACAACCTACTGGATGGACGGACGTACCCAGATTTTGTACACTGCAGCTGAAATTACTGCCGGAGGTGGAGTTGCTGGTAACATCACCAGTATCGCCTTTAATGTAATTTCGAACTCTACTCAGGTGATGAACTCCTTCACCGTACGTATGCAGAACACTACTGCTACCTCCATTCCGGCTTTT
>DDBO01000220.1 GCA_002332755.1 Bacteroidales bacterium UBA2030
GATTTACAGCTATAAATTTAATACAGGGATCAAATGTTTAATACCTGATAATGATAAAAAACAATAAAAGGCGGTAATAATTAAATCCATTACCGCCCTTTGTATTTTTCCTAAATACAGATATTAATTTTTTAGGGTATCTGGTTCTCCGTAGTCGATGGTTTGGAGCAATTCACCCTCAGAACTGTAGAACTTCCATTCCCCGCTTCGTTTACCCATGCGGTATTGACCCTTGTAAAAAAGTTGACCATTCTCGTGATACACTTCTTTGGGTCCATCTTCCTGACCATTACGATAGAACCCTTTACTCCAGATTCTACCATCGCGAAGCCAGGCTGTCCAGGTGCTATCACGCTGACCGTTGCGATACCATCCTTCCATGTATTTCTGCCCGCTTTGATAAAAGGTAGTTTCCTTCAGCAATGTACTGTCTTTGCCTTCCACACGGTAAAGTTTGACAATCTTGGCCTTGCCATCCGGAAAACGGTCGGTAACTACTTCCACTGTTTTGGGGCCACAGGCAGTAAGTAACAACACAATACCCAACAATCCCTTCCAAGATAGATTTCTCATAGGCGATATTTTTAAAAGAATTAATCAATATCAAACATCAGTCGCATTCCCAAACTGCTATCGTCGAGAAGGCCATTATCCCAGGCCAGATAGCCGTTCACCCAGGTATGAGTAATTTTATGTCGAAGCACAGTTCCCTCTAAGGGCGACCAGCCGCATTTATAAAGAATATTATGTCTGTTTACTTCCCATGGGGATGCAGGATTAACCAATACCAGATCAGCATAATATCCCTCGCGAATGAACCCCCTGCGACGAATATGGAATAGCCGGGCCGGGGCATGACACATCTTCTCCACTACCCTTTCAATTGAAATACGACCGAGAGAGCTCATCTCGAGCATGGCTGCCAGGCTATGCTGTACCATAGGAGCACCTGAAGGACACGAAGTATAGGGTTTTTGCTTTTCCTCGAGGGTATGTGGTGCATGGTCTGTAGCAACAACATCAAGCCTATCGTCCAGCAAGGCCAGCCATAAAGCCTCACGATCATCCGTTGTCTTTATAGCCGGATTCCATTTGATGAAGCTTCCCTTAGTGGAATAATCAGCATCAGTGAACCAAAGATGATGCACACACACTTCGGCGGTAATCCGCTTTTGCTCAAGAGGGACATTCGTCTCAAACAATTCAAGCTCACGGGCAGTGGAAAGGTGAAGAACATGCAGGCGAGTTCCATATTCCCGGGCCAGATTTACTGCTAATTGTGAACTTATAAAACACGCCTCCGCCGAGCGGATTTGGGGATGCAGATTTATCGGAATCTCCTCTCCATATTTTCTACGATAAATTTCGGTATTGCTCCGAATGGTAGCCTCATCTTCACAATGAACGGCAACCAGACAAGGAGCATGGGCAAAAATTCCCCTCAGAGTTTCAGGATTGTCAACCAACATATTTCCCGTCGATGCCCCCATAAATACCTTTATGCCACAAGTATTTTGCGGGTTTGTTTTGAGAAGTTCTTCCAGATTGTCGTTAGTTGCTCCCATATAAAACGAGAAATTGGCCGGCGATACCTGGGCAGCCCTTTTATATTTTTCTTCCAACAAATCCTGGGTAGTGGTTTGCGGTTGGGTATTGGGCATTTCCATGAAAGAAGTCACTCCTCCGGCCACTGCCGCTCTGGACTCGGTAAAAAGGTCGGCTTTATGAGTCAAACCCGGCTCTCTGAAGTGAACCTGATCGTCAATAACCCCTGGCAAAAGAAAATGGCCCACAGCCTCAATCACCTTGTCCGCCGCTACTCTGCTTCCGGATGGTAGAATAGCAGATATGTACTCATCTTCGATCAAAACATCCCTTTCCAGGGTCTGACCTTCATTTACTATGCGCGCACCGGTGATAAGGGTCTTCATAACATGAAAAATTAGTAAGCAAAATTAGTCCATTTGAGGAGAGGTATAACGATAAAGCCACGGTTATCGAAAACCCATTTAGTCACAAACTCTGAAAAAAGCATTGAGAGATGAGAAGTTACCCCACTCACAAAGTCAAAAATCAACTAAAAGAGAATAACCAGGGAAAAACAAATGAAACAATGAAAGCCCAGGCTCCATACACCGGCAGAAAGGTGGCCGCCATTTGTGCAGCAGATCCCAAATAGAATTCATTCTCACGCGCTTTCCATAATTTAGGAATCATAAACAACAAATTAATCATGAGCAATACATTTGCGCCTAAAACGGCTGTGCGGTTGGGAGTTAAGCCCCATTCACCAATACGGTAAATAATTGCAGAAAGAGCTACAAGATTAATCACCCATGCCAAGCAAGCCAACACAACAAGCAACACGACCCTAAACCGGCTCATCATCAGGCTCCCGCGGTCTGATATTGAAAACACCAAAATAGCCATTACGGCTAATAGCAGCACATCAAAAACCAGTAAAAACTCCCGATTGGAATATAATGCACCGATATTCAGAAATAATGCAATTGAAAAAAAGAATAACATTACTGCCATTAAAACACCAAAGACATATGCAATAATCGGCGAGACCTTGCTGACCAAATCAGGATAAATACCAATGAGCCACACAGCCACAATGGGTACAGCGGCTATCCCCCAGAAAAGGAAATGACTCGTAAAAGCCGATTCTATCGACATTTCTACCATATTAAAAAGAGCCAGGGTCAGCCCGCTAAATAGCCCACCGGCAATCATGAGAACGGCTGTCATTACTATCCAATCTCCTGTAAATCGCATATAATCAATAAGGTCTTCGCGGCGAGGCCAGGTATTGCCTGAATAAGCAACACTTGTGAGAACCCAAAGCATGACGGGAAGGTGTAAACAGGAAAGTAAAAAAGAACTACTTTTAGGATTAAAGGGCATAACATTCATTAAAGCAGCCCCCATGAAAAAAATCACCATCAATAAATAGGGCATCCATCGTCCTGTACTCTGTTTATTTCTAAAAAAACAGATGGAAATAAAGGGAAACACCAACAGACTGATGTTTTTTGCAAAAAATACATCTGCCTGAAGGCCTGTAATTACAGGCACTTGAGCCAATAAACCAACCCCAAGAAGGATGACAAGAAGCCGCCATACATTTATCGTATGTTTTTGGGCTGGGTGGCTTAAATGAAAAAACAAACGATAATACCAGGCCTTCAATAAAATATTTTCGGGAAATTGATTATATATTTTCTCAATTACTGTTTTAAAAACCCGGCCATTCTCCCTGTAAAGCGACTCAAGCTTTTCAGGATTATCGAGATTTCTGGCTATCTGCTCTTCCAAATCAGAATTCAATTTCATGGCTGCTTACCTTTTGAATAATATAACATACTTACATGAAGATTATTGCCAAAGCATGCATGCGTAGAAATTTTTTACTCAAAGAAAATGCAAGACAATTTTTACCAATGCTACTGTCGTGACATTACGGCAACGGTCTCCAGGTGAGGTGTATGGGGAAACATATCAAAAGGCTGAATTATCTCTAAATCAAAGTGAGATATAAGCATTTGTAAATCTCGGGCCAATGCCTGGGGATTGCAACTGACATAAATTACCCTCTTAACTCCGCTGGAAATGATGGTTTTTAATATTTCTTTTAATGTTCCTGAGCGTGGTGGATCGAGCACAATAACACCGGGGCTTCCATGGGTTGCTAAAAAAGCTTGATTAAAAGTAGCCAATACATCTCCCTGAATGAAAGTACAGTTATTCAACCCATTATTTCTGGCATTGAATATTGCATCTTCAACAGCTACCGGATTTCCCTCAATACCGATGACTTTAGCTCCTTCTCTTGCCAGATGTAATCCAATGACCCCACTGCCGCAATACAAATCAAAAGCATGCATACCTGGTTCTATCCTGGCTTGTTCTGTAATAAAGCGAAACAGAGAAGGGGCAAGAAAAAGATTTGCCTGAGAAAATCCCCCAAGGCTATATCGAAGGTAGAGCTGATTATAATTTTCATGCAAAAATGTGTCACCCGCCAGATGCCAGACAAAACCAGGGTAATCGGCCTTGAAAGGATTATTCCAAACTAAACCATACCATGAGCCCACTTGAGGAGAGCAAGAAATCCATCGGTTTAAAAATCGCTGACCTGCGTCTGACGGAGA
>DDBO01000130.1 GCA_002332755.1 Bacteroidales bacterium UBA2030
AAATCATATGCTAATTATTGGTCGAAAACCGCTCATAATGCAGACAACAGTTACAGACTACAACTGATGTATAATAATCCCTCATCCGGTGTTTTGACAATCAGCAAGAATATGGGATTTAATGTGAGGTGTGTCAAGAACTGAAAATTGTTCTGGAATTACAACGCGGCTCGTCGCATGAGCTGTAATCTGTCTCGAATTTTTATTCCAAAGAAATGATTCCAAAAGGATTTCCTATATCAGCTACAGCCCTGAAATGATGATACATCTTCCACCTGGTTCTATTTTAAGGAGCCATTAACTCAATCCTTTTAGCAAAAGGAATAAAAGGGTTAGAAATTGCTAAAAAAAACAGAGCCGGCGGTGCCGGCTCTGCGGATATATGTGTTAATGAGAAAAAACTTATTCGGCTGCAGGGGTTTCTCCAGGTTCGGCAGGAGCTTCTTCAGCATTCTCCTGAGCAGCAGCTTCTGCACGCTTTTTAGCAATCTCGGCAGCTCTGGCTTCGGCCACTTTCTTTTCTTGTTCATGACGGGCTTTCATAGCATCGCGACGTGCCTTTTCAGCATCGCTAAGTTTAGCACGGATACGGGCTTCTTTTTCTTCAAGCCAGGCATTGAATTTGGCTTCAGCTTGCTCCAAGGTGATAGCTCCTTTTTCTACCCCCTTTAAAAGGTGACGCTTGAGCAATACTCCTTTAAAGGAAAGTAAGGACTTAACAGTGTCGGTAGGTTGAGCCCCGACATTGAGCCAATAAATTGCACGGTCGATATTAATCTCGATATCGGCCGGATTGGGGATAGGGTTATAATAACCCAGCTTTTCAATAAAACGTCCATCGCGTGGTGCACGACCATCGGCTACTACGATATGGTAGAAGGGCTGTGCTTTTTTACCAAATCGCTGTAATCTCATTCTTACTGCCATAAAACTTTGATTTAGAGTTATTAATGATTAATTACTGTTTGCGAAAAACAGGACTGCAAAGATGCAATATTTTAATGAAAGATAAAAATTTTAACCCTAAAAACGTATAATTTACTCATCACTTACCGGGTGGGTTCCTGGGCCCTTAATGATTCCACGGGATGCAGCCTCACGTATGAACCTAAGCACATGGTCACGCTCAGGGCATTCCGGAATTGTCTCTTCAATAATTTTCACCGCTTTGCTCACGATATGCCCTTGAAGGTATAGGATTCTGTAAATCTGCTGAATGACAGCGATTTGTTCGGCAGAAAATCCCCTTCTGCGCAAGCCAATAGAGTTGACTCCGGCATAAGATAGGGGCTCACGTGCGGCCTTAATGTAAGGAGGGACATCCTTGCGAACCAAAGAGCCACCTGATATCATGGAATGAGCACCTATTTTCGAGAATTGGTGAACAGCAGTCATACCTCCAACTATAGCCCAATCATCAATTTCGATATGACCGGCCAGGTTTACGGCATTGGCCAAAATGACATTATTGCCAATTACACAATCGTGCGCTACATGAACGTAAGCCATAAGGAGACAATTACTCCCAATGGTAGTTTCTCCCCTGGCTTTTGTACCCCGGTTGAGGGTTACAAATTCGCGAATGGTGGTATTGTCGCCCACTTGCACAGTGGTTTTCTCACCGGCAAATTTCAGGTCTTGAGGTATAGCACTGATGACGGCTCCCGGGAAAATGCGGCAGTTTTTTCCAATTCGGGCTCCATCCATGATGGTTACGTTACTTCCTATCCGGGTGCCATCCCCGATTTCTACATCCCCATAGATATGGGTAAAGGGACCCACCTCCACGTTTTCACCAATATGTGCATCGGGATGAATATGACTGAGCGGATGAATGGTGCACATTGCTTAATCAAACATTGGGTTTACGGGCTATTTGAGCCAACATTTCGGCTTCCATAACAATCTTATTGCCTACCCAGGCTTTCCCCCTCATATGACAAAGTCCGCGACGAATAGGAGAAACCAGTTCAAGTGCAAATATGATAGTATCGCCCGGCACCACTTTGTTTCTAAATTTCACCTCATTAATCTTCATAAAATACGTGAGGTAATTTTCCGGATCGGGAACGGTGCTCATAACCAGAATACCCCCTGTCTGAGCCATGGCCTCAATTTGCAATACCCCGGGCATCACAGGTTCATCAGGGAAATGCCCTACGAAGAAGGCCTCATTCATGGTAACATTTTTCAAACCCACGATATGCTTATCACTCATCTCCAAAATCTTATCGATAAGCAGGAAAGGAGGCCTGTGAGGTAACAACCGGCGTATAGCCATTATGTCGAAAAGAGGGGGAACGTTGGGGTCGTAAACCGGTGGAACCTCATCTTTTTTCTGGGTTTTCAGCATAGTCTGCCTTATCTTTCGGGCAAACTCTACATTAGCCACATGGCCCGGCCGGGCGGCAATAACATGCGCCTTAAGCCGTGCGCCCACCAAAGCCAGGTCACCTATTAAATCAACGAGTTTATGGCGGGCCGGTTCATTGTAATAGCGTAACTCTAAATTATTCAGAATTCCTTCCTCTCTTACTTCAATATCAGGTTTATTAAAGAAGAGAGAGAGCTTTTTGTACTGTTCCGGGCTCAGTAAGCGATCCACAAAAACAATGGCATTGGAGACATCCCCTCCCTTTATAAGATCATGATTGATAAGCAATTCCAGCTCATGCAGAAAGACAAAGGTGCGTGCAGGGGCAAATTCATTGGCAAATTCGCTAAAATCTTCTAATGCAGCATATTGTGTATCAAGCACTTTCGAATTGAACTGGATCATCACCGAATACCGGGGCTTGGTGGCGGGTACTGCCATTATTTCCGTTTTACGGCTTTCATCAACATGGCTGATGTTATGCTTCAACTCAAAATAAACTCTTTCAGCTTCCTGGTCGATAATGCCGGCTTCTTCAATTAGAGTGACCCATGGAGCCGCACTTCCGTCAATAATAGGCACTTCGGGGCCATCCAGGTCAATCAATGCATTGTCGATGCCCATTCCATAAAGTGCTGCCAACAGATGTTCTGTTGTACTTATGCTGACACCATCTTTGAAAAGGCGCGTTCCCCGCTCCGTGTCTTTTACAAATTCAACCAGGGCTTCCACTATCGGCATTCCCTCCAGGTCGATTCTGCGAAATTTATACCCATGATTTACAGGGGCAGGGCGTAATGTAAGGGTAACCTCCTGGCCGGTATGTAATCCTGACCCTTTCAGGCTTACTTCTTTACCCAGTGTTTTTTGCAAATCTTTCATTATAGGCTTGAATAATTATGGGCTTCTATAGAGAAAACGAGGGGCAAAAGTAAAAATTATTGCAGAGTTAAAATTTCAGAGAAATTTTGAAGGTTATCCTAAACGAATATTGCATTATAAAAAACGGCTTAACCTAAAGAAAACAGCTATTACTACTTAGTATCAGATATATTTTTATCGCTCTCCATCTTTTTCAACCTTGCCTCGAGTTCATTTATACGACGATAGAGTTCATGGAGCTTTCGGAAATGCACATAAGCACGCTGATACTGCTTGTATTCGAAAGCAGGACTTCCCTGCACAATAGCACCTTTTTCGGTAATACTGGCTCCTATTCCCGACTGGGCAGCAACCTTTACCTCATCGGCAATGGTGATGTGTCCGATAATTCCTACCTGTCCCCCAATCATACAATTTCTCCCTATACGGGTTGAACCGCTTATCCCCGTTTGAGCAGCTATGACCGTATTTTCACCTATTTCCACATTGTGGGCAACCTGAATCAGGTTGTCGAGTTTTACCCCCTTTCGGATAATGGTACTTCCAAGTGTGGCTCTGTCGATAGTAGTATTTGCCCCAATTTCCACATGGTCTTCAATAATTACATTGCCAATTTGGGCAACTTTACGGTAATCGTCACCCTGGGGAGCAAAACCAAATCCATCGGCGCTTATCACTACTCCCGAATGTATTGTACAATGCTTTCCTATTTGGGTCAGATAGTAAATGCGAACACCGGCAAATATTACCGTATCATCGCCAATGGTGGTGTCATCGCCAATATATACTCCGGGGTAAATTTTAACCCTATCCCCCAAAACGACATTTTCTCCTATAAAGGCAAACTCTCCTATATAAACATCCTGCCCCAGGCAGGCCGATGAGGCAATGAAAGCCAGAGGAGAAATTCCCGTTTTCGAGGCCTTCATTTGCTGATATTTTTCGAGTAAAGTAGCAAATGCCACATAGGGATTTTCTACTCTAAGCAGAGTAAGGTTTAATTCCTTTTCGGGGACAAAATCATTGGAAACTATGACGGCTGAGGCCAGGGTCGAATAGATATATTGGGTGTATAGAGGATTTGCAAGAAAACTCAGGGTATTAGGCTTTCCATCATCGATTTTTGAAAATCCTGATATTTCCAAATCCGGATTTCCTTCTATCCGTGCATGAATAATTTGAGCTATATCGCGAACGGTAAATTTCATGATTGAAGGTAAGAACGGGCAAATATAGGCATTTCCGTTGATGCGCTTAAAACCATTTATGGCACTTTATCCATTACCGAAAAGCTGCATTCAAGGGAATTCCCCTGATCATCGAGGAGCAAAAGGGTATGAACGCCAACCGAGGGTTTGAAAGCAAGCTTATGTACTTCAGTGGTAAATCCATAAAAGCTTCCATCGAGATGCCAATAAATTATGGCTCCTGGCCGGCGATGAGCGACCTCAGCCACTATTTCACCTCTCTCACCTTGGGGCAAACGCGGCAGATAAACCACTGCATCGCGGCCGGGATAGATCAACTGCATGGGTGACAGGTGTTCCTGAACTCCACAACCTGGCATTGGAGGAGGCAAAGGGCGGTATTCGGGATGATTACGTCGATAGTAATATTCAAGTGCTGGCGGAAGGATGAACCAGGGTTCATGTCGGAGATTTTCCGGAGGGAGGCAATTGGCTGTAGCCTGATACTTGTATTCTAAGTCGGTATGTATAAGATGATGATAAGGACATTGACCACTTTGCTTACCTGCTGAGGGTACCCAGATTGAAATGGTGTCGGGGCAGACGGAAGAAGCCTTGTAGCCGCTTTGCCTGCAAATCACTACGCGGCTCATGGCATCGTAGGGAGGCTGAAACCATTGAGAAGGAGGCAACATTTGGAACACATCCAACATGATCGGGGCTGCTGCTTGCAATCCGATGATTCCAGGTCTACCCTCTCCTGTGGCATTTCCCACCCAAACACAAACCAGATACCTGGTATTCATACCTATGGCCCAGGCATCCCTGTATCCATAGCTGGTACCTGTTTTCCAGGCAAGTTTGTCCCTCAGGTTGAGCTGTTTCCACACCGCCTCTTCTCCCGGGCGCTGCACCTCCTCCATGGCATTCAACATATGCCATACTGACCCCGCATCAGGTATAAAATGGGCAACACATTTATGGGGTTTATTCTTGCTTGTGGCTCTCGCCAACAAATAGGCAGGAGAGTGAAGATCATCCGGGTCATATTTTCCGTTGTATAATCCGAAATGATTTAACATGCGAGCCAGACTTGCATAGGCTCCGGATAACTCCCACATACTTACTTCGCATCCTCCTAAAATGAGTGCAAGACCATAAAAAGAGGCAGGCTTATCAATACTCTGAAAACCAAGATCTTTCAAATATTGATAAAACTTTTCTACTCCGTACATCTGCAACATGTTCACCGCAGGAACATTTAAGGATCGGGCAATAGCTTCAGATGCAGGAACGGCACCATCGAAGGTTTTATTAAAGTTTTGAGGTGCAAATCCCCCCATTTGTATAGGAATGTCGGGCACAAGTGTCTGAGGCAAAATCTTGCCTTCGGAGAGCAAAGCGGCATAGAGCAAGGGTTTTAGGGTGCTGCCCGGGCTACGCCGGGCTCTGATCATATCTACTGCGCTTTGGCGTGTGGTACTATCCGCAGTGGGTAAATTACCGACGTACACCAGGGCACCCCCTGTTTCTATATCCAGCACAAGAATTGCTGCATTGTGGATGTCGCCAGCTTTAAAGGATGTTGCATACTTTTCGAGTAACCTCATACAAGCATTTTGCAACGAGGCATCCAGCGTAGTGTAATACTTTCCGGGGGGATGGTTAAGGTAAATGCGGTCGGTAAGATGAGGGGCAAGAGCAGGCATTGGCAAAGGTTTTTCAGGAAGAGGCTCATCCTTAGACGCCTGTAACTCACTTGCATCCATACATCCTAAAGCCACAAGGCGATCGAGAAGTTCGTTGCGTTTTTTTAGGAGTGCCAAGCGGTTACGGCCCGGATGAATAAGTCCCGGATTATTGGGCAGTACGGCTAACATGGCAGCCTCGGCCCAGGTGATATCGGAGGGTGGGCGGCCCAGATATCGCCAGCACGCAGCTTCCAGACCCACAACATTCCCTCCGAATGGAGCATTCGACGCATAAAGCTGAAGCAATTCATCCTTAGAAAATCTCATTTCGAGAAAAAAAGCAAGCCCTATCTCCCTGATTTTTTCCACAAGACTTCTCTCATGCTTTCTACTAAGCCTGATAATCTGCATGGTTAGAGTGCTCCCCCCGCTTACTATCCTGCCTCGACTTATATTTTGATAGAGTGCCCTTCCCAAGGCAAAGAAATCCACACCCGGATGATAATAAAAGCGTTTATCTTCGAAAGCTATCAGTGCCTTTTTAAACTTATCGGGAATAGTATCAGATTGCGGAAACCTCCACTGCCCATCCTCCGCTACCTTCGCCCCCACCAGATTGCCGGCCCTGTCGTAAACTACATAGCTAAGGGGTTGTTCAAACAACGGAAAGGACAGACTCAGGCAAACAAACAAAGCATATATCCCCAGAAATAACGCCGCACCCCAAATAAACCTGCGATGCCAGCGATAAAACCAGACCCATCTTTCAATCAATCTACCAATATTCAGCATACAATTAAGGAACGTATACCTCAGTGAAAAATCCCGGATTCAAAGCCTGTATTGAAGGATTGTACATGTCTTCGACCAAAACAGCCGGCATGAAAAACCGTCCTCTGAATGAAGCATTAACTTTCATGTTAAATGTCTTAGTTTCTCCGACAGAAAGCCTAAAGTAAGTATATACCCTGTCATCCCGAATATCCTGCCAGGTGAAATTTCGTACCTGCGATTCATCTTCTTCATTGTTGAAACGTGTATTTAAAACCTGCCAGCCTGAAGGCAAAATCAAATTAAGCGCTCCATGTTCCATCGGTTTCCCTGATATATTGGTAACCACAACCTGAATAGAAAAATCACTGCCTTGCAAAATCTTCTGAGGATGAAAAGGCTTATTGTCGCTGCTAAAGTATTTTACTGAAAGCGTCAGCCCATTAGAACTGGCCTCAACCTTTTCGCCGGGTTGAGGGCGAAAAGTCCGAACAAGATTGACATACAAAGGTGCTTTCGAGGAATTGAAAACAGAGGTCTTCCCGACCTTTTCCGTAAAAGTATATGTCCACACGGGAAAATCCGATTTTATTTGCCGGGATTTACCATCAATGGAAAACGAGAATTCGGGAAGATAACCAGTTTTGCGTCCGTCGAGGTAAGCATGCAAGGCAAGGAGCGACCAGGCAATTTCCTGGGTACAAAGTTTCCTTTCGCTGCGCAACACCTCAGAAATGTCGCGGGC
>DDBO01000140.1 GCA_002332755.1 Bacteroidales bacterium UBA2030
TGGGCTCCACGTATTAAGACCAATCACGAAGTTACCATTCCTATTTCTATTCAGAAAAGCCGGGAAACCGGACGCATACAGAATTTTGTGGTTGCTGCCCAACTGGCCCCTGGTAGTTTTTGTTCAAAATACCCTTTCGACGACAGTGATGTTTTCAAAATTATTGAAGGTGCAAGTTATTCGCTGCAGTTATTCCCAGATGAACGCCTGGAGGCAACACTCGATACCTTGATTTTTTATATTTCGAAGGCGCAGGAGCCGGATGGCTATTTATATACCAACCGCACCATTGATTCCAATAACCTGCATCCTTGGGTAAGTAAAAAGCGTTGGGAAAATGATCCTCAGCTGAGCCACGAATTATACAATGTGGGTCATCTTTATGAAGCGGCTGTGGCTCATTATCAGGCCACCGGAAAGCGCACTCTGCTGGATGTTGCCATTAAAAATGCTGACCTGGTCGCCCACGATTTTCTCGACAGGGGATTGAAATACTATCCTGGACACCAGGAGATAGAACTTGCACTGGTAAAATTGTACCGGGTTACAGGAAATGACAGGTACCTTCAGCTGGCCAAGTATTTTCTGGATATTCGTGAGGGAGGAGAAACCTACAATCAGGCACATAAACCGGTAATCGAACAGGAGGAAATTATTGGCCATGCCGTTAGGGCTACGTACATGTATTGCGGAATGGCTGATGTGGCAGCCCTGACAGGCGAAAAAGCTTATCAGGATGCCATCCGGCGTATCTGGAATGATATGATAAAAGGCAAATACTACATAACAGGAGGGATTGGTTCTGATGCTTCCAATGAAGGTTTTGGTCAGGCCTATCATTTGCCCAACGAAACTGCCTATTGCGAGACCTGTGCTTCTATTGGAAATGTACTATGGAATTATCGTATGTTTCTTATGGATGCTGATGCCCGTTATCTCGATGTGGCTGAGCGAACGCTTTACAATGCATTGCTTTCTGGAGTTTCTCTCAGTGGCGACAGGTTTTTCTATCCCAACCCCCTTGAGTCGAACGGGCAGCACAAGCGTGCAGAGTGGTTCGGTTGCGCTTGTTGTCCGTCCAATATTTGCCGATTTCTCCCTTCCTTGCCAGGTTTATTCTTTGCCTATGATTCAGCGAGGCTTTTTGTTAATTTTTATGCGTCCGGAAGCTCTGAACCCATCGATGGAGTTCGCCTGGTTACACAAACGCATTATCCCTGGGACGGTCAGGTTTCTGTTGAAGTTGTCGAAGCCCGAGCCATGCCCAGGAGCCTGGCGCTGCGTATTCCCGGATGGGCCAGGGGAGAGGCCGTGCCCTCCGATTTGTATCATTTTACCGATAAAAACTTGTCGGATATAAGGATTGAGTTGAACGGACTTCCGGTAGAATATCGCATGGAGAAGGGTTTTGCAATTATCGAAAGAGATTGGAAGGCCGGCGATAAAATCAACCTGAAAATGAGCATGCCTGTTCATTTCATCAAAGCACATCCTGAGGTAAAAGAAGATTCTGGTAAAATTGCCCTTCAGCGTGGGCCTTTGGTTTATTGCCTCGAATGGCCCGACCAAAAGTTGAGGAGGCAAAATGTTGAAAATGAATCTACGGCCATAATTGAGGCCGATCTATCGAAAATGATGGTGGATACTTCCAGTTCTTTAAGAATTATTCCTTTTGAAGGCTTACTCCCCGGAACCCTGGCTATTGAAGGGGATGCTGTAACAAACAGCATCGGTTTGGAAAATGGTGTTGATAAGGTGAAATTTATTGCTATTCCCTTCTTTGAGTGGGCCAATCGTGGTCCTGGTCGCATGCGGGTGTGGATGCCCGTTGCACCCCGTTAGCGGGGTGGTTTATACCCTGATTGGTCGAAAATAGACTTATAATCCTGGGAAGTAATCAACTGTGAGAGCGATTCATGAGGATGTTTTTTAAGATAGGCTCTCACAATTTGCCACCCCATGTATTGCCCCGTACGACCCGGGGCTCCGTCAGGAAAACCCTGCGTGGTTGGAGCTTCACCTATAAACTTATTGATAACCCCTTTTTCACGGTTAAACAACAGGTTTTGACCTGCAAGAAAAGCCCACATCTCCTTTTCATTTTTTACACACCATTCATATTGTTCGGGGGTGAATCCAATCAAAAGGTGAGAGGGAGTTTCCGGAAGGATTTTTTCTGTGGCAGCCAGAAGGATACCATTGGCAACCATGTGTTCGATAAGTGTGCCGTCGTCGGGATAATCTGCCATTTGGGTGCTCAGAATAATTTTGATGATATCGGGAATCAAATTATCAGGGGTCATTCTTCGAGTGATATATATGGGGATATGCACCGATTTATAGCCCGAAAAATCGCTCCCAAGGTAATTGTCGAGAGGAATTACCAGAACAGAATCTTTTATAAATATCCCATTTTCAATATCATACCCGCTTATGTAGCTGTATATTTTCGAAGGAGGTGTCCACTCGGGAAAATAATATTTCAGAAGCCGAAAGGCTTCTGTCAATTGTTTTTCAAACGGCCCTATATCAGCGAATACGCGAGTGCTTTTTACGTAGGCTTCTATGATGACAGGGTCGTTTAAATAATTTTTCATTTGTAGCAGACTGGCTGGATTGGTGTATTCTTCACCGATAAAAAGTGGATATTTGGCTGAAAGTCTTTTCAGTTCAGTTGCAAGACTATCAGCTTTAACTTTGAAAAGGTCAGCTTCGTAGCGCTCGATAATTATGGGTTTTATATGAATGTGGCTGACGTCTGGCTTTTTTGACTGTTTACAACCTGACAGGCTTACCTCAACAATTATCAGCAATGTGACAAGAAAAACACTTATTCTTTTCATTTCCAGGTGTTTGATTTTAAAAGAAAAGGTTCCTGCATCAACT
>DDBO01000124.1 GCA_002332755.1 Bacteroidales bacterium UBA2030
GAACCCTGAACTTGGAACCTGGAACTTGGAACCTGAAACTTGAATCCTAATCCTTAACTTTGCGCCTCAATTCGATATAAAAGATGGAAACCTCCTCAGGCAAAAAATTCAAGCGTACAACCATTACCTCGGCTCTGCCTTACGCCAATGGCCCTATCCACATCGGACACCTGGCCGGGGTATATATTCCTGCCGACATCTATGCCCGTTATCTTCGTTCGCGCGGTGAAGAAGTTATATTTATTGGCGGCAGCGACGAACATGGAGTTCCCATTACCATCAAGGCCCGCAACGAAGGCACTTCACCCCAGCAGGTTGTTGACAAGTATCACGAAATAATTAAAAAATCTTTCGAGGAATTAGGAATCTCCTTCGATATTTATTCGAGAACTTCCTTACCTATTCACCATGAGACCGCCTCAGCATTTTTCCGTAAACTTTACGAGGATGGGAAATTGATAGAAAAAGTTACCCAGCAGTATTATGATGAAAAGGCAGGTCAATTTTTGGCTGACCGTTATATTGTTGGCACATGTCCTCACTGCGGGTTCGAAAAAGCCTATGGCGACCAGTGTGAAAAATGCGGAACCTCACTTAATGCCACCGATTTAATTGAACCCCGTTCTGCCCTTAGCGGTAGCAAACCCGTGTTGAAAGATACCAAACATTGGTTTTTACCTCTCGACCAGTATGAAGCTTGGCTTCGCGAATGGATTTTGGAAGGACACAAAGACGACTGGAAAACAAACGTTTATGGGCAGTGCAAGTCGTGGATAGATCTGGGGTTACAGCCCCGGGCCGTCACCCGTGACCTCGAATGGGGTGTTAAAGTTCCGATTGAAGGTGCAGAAGGCAAGGTGCTTTATGTGTGGTTTGACGCTCCTATCGGATACATCTCGGCTACTCGACACTGGGCCCAGCTCACCGGAGGCGACTGGGAAAAATGGTGGAAATCGCCCGATACCCGTCTGATTCATTTTATTGGGAAAGACAATATTGTATTTCACTGTATCATTTTCCCGGCAATGCTTAAAGCCGAAGGAAGCTATATTTTGCCGGACAATGTGCCTGCGAATGAATTTCTGAACCTTGAGGGAGATAAGATATCTACCTCGCGCAATTGGGCTGTTTGGCTCCACGAATACCTGGAAGACTTTCCGGGCAAACAGGACGTATTGAGGTATGTTTTGTGTGCCAACGCCCCTGAGACCAAAGACAACGATTTTACCTGGAAAGATTTTCAGGCACGAAACAATAACGAACTGCTCGCTATCTTGGGCAATTTTGTAAATCGTACTGTGGTTCTCACCCATAAATATTTTTCGGGCCAGGTGCCTCCGGCAACCCACCTCATGCCCGATGACGAAGCACTTGTGGCTGAATTGGCTTCCTTCCCCCAGCGCATCGCATCCAGCATCGACAATTTCCGTTTCCGTGAAGCCCTCAACGAAATGATGAACCTGGCTCGTTTGGGGAATAAATATCTTACTGATAATGAGCCCTGGAAGAAATGGCCGGCCGAAACTGACCGCGTAGCTACCGTGCTCAATCTCTCCCTTCAAATATGTGCCAACCTCGCCATTCTGGCCGAACCTTTCCTGCCTTTCACCTCCGGGCGACTTTTCCGGATTCTCAATCTCCAACCCCTCCGCTGGGCTTCAGCCGGAAATGCCTACCTACTTTCTGCAGGTCATTTATTAAATCAACCTGAATTTTTGTTTTCTAAAATCGAAGACGAACAAATTCAGAAGCAACTCGATAAGCTGGAAGCTGCGCGTAAGGCCAATTTGATGAAAGCCCCTGCTGCTCCGGCAAAACAGGATATCGATTATGAGGCCTTTGCCCGTATGGATATCCGTATCGGTACTATCCTGGAGGCTGAAAAAGTTCCTAAAACCAAAAAATTGCTTCGGTTAAAAGTAGATACCGGTATCGATACCCGAACCATCGTTAGCGGGATTGCTGAATATTATAATCCGGAAGAGATAGTTGGTCGTCAAGTATGTGTATTGGTTAATCTGGCCCCACGCAATATCAAGGGCATCGAAAGCCGCGGAATGATACTGATGGCTGAGGACCGCGACGGTACCCTGCGTTTTGTTTCACCAGAGGCTCATATCAACAATGGAAGCGAAGTGAAATAAGTTTTTTTTTCCCTTAATTTTTTTCAGGCCTGGCTCTGCCGGGCCTTTCTGTTTTATGCATGAAAAAATAAAAAAGGGCGAGTTGCCCCACCCTCAATGTTTTCACAACGGATCATGGATCCTTATTGTGAATTGATTACATTTGTATGGTGCAAATATATTAAAAATTTCTACTTTTACAAAAAAACAACAGCTATGGAGAAAAAAATTTTAGGTATTGACCTGGGTGTTGCTTCCATTGGGTGGGCTTTGGTCAAGTTAGATACTGAAAATCAGGCTAATAATGAAATTTTAAAGATGGGAGTGAGAATCGTTCCTATTGATTCTAATGATGTTCAGAAATATAGCGAAGGGACGGGAGAAACCCCTGCGCATAAAAGAACTATGAAAAGAGGCATGCGCAGAATGTTTGCCCGCTACGTGATGCGACGCAAGAATCTGACCCAAAAGCTTCATCAACTGGGAATGTTCGATGCTTCCCTGTTTTCATTGGAAAAATTATCCCTGTGGGGGCTTCGATCGCGTGCGGTGAATGAACAGATTAGCCTCAAGGAGCTTGGCAGGGTGCTTTACCATTTGCTTCAAAAGCGGGGGTATAAAAGTAACCGCAGGGAGAGTTCGAAAGAGAAAAAAGATACTGATTACGTTCAGCAGGTAAAAGGAAGATATCAGCAAATTAAAGACTTGCAACTCACTATTGGCCAATATTTCTACAGCGAGTTAACACAGAATCCTTATTTCAGAATCAAGGAAAAAGTATTTCCCCGGGGGGCTTATGAAGAGGAGTTTTGGGCGATAATGAGAAAACAACAAACTTTTTATCCCGAAATACTCACCAATGAGGTTGTTGATGATTTTTATCAAATTATTTATTATCAGCGACCTTTACGCAGCCAGAAAGGGTTGGTGAAAATCTGTGAATTTGAAGGGAAGTGGGTAGTAAAAAACGGGCGCGAAATGTTCTTTGGTCCAAAGGTTGCACCTCGAAGTTCTCCCTTGTTTCAAATCGAAAAAATTTGGGAAAGCATTCATAACATCCGACTTAAAAACAGGGATGGAGATCTTTATAAACTCTCTTTAGAGGAAAAGCATAAAATCTTTCAATATCTGAATAATAACGAAAGACTCACTGGCCCTAAACTTCTTGAATTACTGGGGAAAGGTAAAAACGATGGATGGTACTACAATAAACTGATTGATAAAGGAATACAGGGAAATTTGACCCTGGTAAAAATAAAAAAGGCTTTGGGAGATTATCCCGATGCAGAGAACTTGCTCAGGTTTAATTTAGAATTCATAACCCAAGGAGAAGAAGCTTTACTGGTTGATCAGGAAACCGGCGAAATTTTAGAAAGTTATGTAAAAAAAGAAGTTTCCCCAAGTATTGAGAATGAGCCCCTTTATCAGCTTTGGCATGTCTTGTATTCCATACATCAACCTGAGGAATGCGTGAAAGTATTGAAAAGTAAGTTCAGCCTTCCTGAAGAAATAGCAATAAGACTGGCTGAGCTGGATTTTACCGCCGGAGGATATTCCAGTAAGTCGCACAAGATGATACGAAAGATACTGCCTTATTTAATGGAGGGTTTTGATAATGCTCAGGCCTGTAAAAAGGCAGGATACAACCATTCTAATTCTCTTACCGGAGAAGAAAATCTGGCGCGACAACTAAAGGATAAAATTGCCTTGCTCCCCAAAAATAGCCTCAGACAACCTATCGTAGAAAAGGTGCTGAACCAAATGATTCAAATCGTTAATGAAATTATTGATGAAAGTAATGGGCTGGTAACCCGGGAAGAACGTCTGACCAATCGCTTCGAGATCAGAATTGAATTGGCGCGTGAACTGAAACAAAATAAGCAGGATAGAGCTGAAACGTTTAAAAGAATTAAAGCCATAGAAAGGGAAAATGAAAAGTATACAAAGGAACTAGAGAACTATGGCATCAAGGCCTCCAGGAATAATATAGTTAAAATGAGGCTTTTCAATGAAACAAGCGTAGATGAAGATGGCAGGATAAATGCAATGTGCCTGTATTGTGGTAAGATGTTTGGCAAAGAACAAGCCCTCAAAGGCGAAGAGGTGGATGTGGATCACATTATTCCCCGATCATTGATTTACGATGATTCCCAACAAAATAAAATTCTTGTACACAGAAAATGCAATGCCACCAAAGGCGACATGACTGCCTACGATTTTATGGCTTCTAAAGGCGAAGAGGCTCTAAATGAGTATAAAGAACGGGTTAAAAGGTTATTTGATAAAAAATTGATAACCAGAGGAAAACGCGAAAGGCTGTTAACGGCTCAATCAAAAATTGATAGTGAATTTATCGAGCGACAACTCAACGAAACCCGCTATATTGGTAAAAAAGCCCGTGAGATTTTAACGGCCGTTAGTTTCAATGTTCATGCTACTTCAGGTATGCTTACTGCTCGCCTGCGGCATTTGTGGGGCTGGGATAATGTATTGTTAAATCTGCAACAAGAGCGATTTGAGTATCTGTGTAAGGAAAAACTGAGCGAGGCCAAAGAGGAGGAAATTCCGGAAATAATTGCAAGGATGAAGGAGGAGTTTTCGAAACGCATCGACCATCGCCACCATGCCATCGATGCCCTTACCATTGCCTGCACCAGGCAGGGATTTATTCAACGCCTCAGCACCCTTCATGCCCAGCATACAAGGGATGAATTGTACCGATTGCTCAATAATGAATCCGGAGAAAGAGAAGATATAAATCCGGAAATTCAGGAACGACTTAACCTGGTTGATAAATATTTTATTTCCCAAAAACCTTTTGCCACTTACCAGGTGCAGGAAAAAGCCGCCGAAATATTTGTATCGTTCAAACCAGGTAAGAAAGTAGCTGTTAAGGGCAGAAATATTGTGCATCTACAGGGAGGAAAAACTTATGTTCAGAGGGGTGTTATAGTGCCGCGAGGACCGTTGAGTGAAGAAAGTGTGTATGGAAAAATAAGGTTCCACGATAAACCCCAACCGTTAAAGTATCTGCTGGAACATCCCGATCTTATCGTGAATTCTCGCATTCGCGACCTGATATTAAAATTTAAACAAGACCATCCGGAGGCCTCTCCCAAAGATTACCCTAAGATTCTCAAAAAAGAGCCCATTTTGCTTCCTTCCGGAGAACCACTTACAGAAGCATTGTGCTACGCCGAAGATTATGTTATTCGCAAACCGCTTGATGTAAATAATTTTAAGAAAATAGACGATTTCAAATGGATTGTGGATAAGGGGATAAGGGAGCGAATAATAAAACATGTGGAGGAATATGGAGGAAATATAAAAGAGGCACTGGCCCATCCTGTTTATTACGATAAGGAAAAGACCCGGCCTATACGTTCTGTCCGGATCTTTACCAGCCTGAATGCTGTTGTACCCATCAAATATAATTCCGACGGGCAACCCATGGGGTATGTAAAACCCGGGAATAATCATCATGTGGCCATTTATGAAGATGCGGAGGGTAATCTGCATGAACACGTCTGCACTTTCTGGCATGCAGTGGAAAGGTACAAATACGGCCTACCGGTGATTATTAAGGATACTACTCAAGTGTGGGATGAGATATTGAAGAGTTCTAAAGAATATCCCCAGACATTCCTTGGGCAACTGCCCGAAACAGGGTGGAAGCTTAAGTTGTCTATGCAAATGAATGAGTATTTCCTGATGTTTCTCGATCCGGAAAAAGCAAGGGAGGCTGTGGAAAATAAGGATTTAAAAACAATAGCTTTTCATCTATTTAGAGTATACCAGTTATCGAGTACTGATTATAATTTTGTATATCAATATTATGCGAAAAACCCAGGGACAGTTTTTGATAGAATTGAATTTAAATCGTTAAGAATTAAAAGTATTAAGGCTTTAATGAATGCAATACCACAAAAGATTAATATTGATTTATTGGGTAACCTGCCTATTGCTTTCAATGGAAAATAATTAATCTTAATCTCAAAATGATCAAGAGAATTGTTTATTTCAGTCAACCGGTTTGGCTGAGTTTTGAAAATAATTTCATGGTTGCCCGGTTTAAAGCGATTGAGCAACAGCCTGAGGTGAAAAAAGCAATGGGCGAAGAAGCCGAGAAACGTTTTCATCTGGATGACGTGGGTTTCGTGGTGCTCGATCACAGGCAAATCACGCTCACCCATCCCTTGCTTGCGCAACTGGCCAGCCGCAATATTGCATTGCTGTCCTGCGACGATACCCATCATCCCATCGGGCTGCATCTGCCTTTGTATTCTAATACCCTGCAAACCGAAAGGTACAAGGCTCAAATCGAGGCCTCTGAACCTTTACGCAAACAACTTTGGGCCCAATTGATACGCCAAAAGATCAAGAATCAGTCGGCCGTTTTGCTCCATGCCGGCTTGATTTCCGAAGCCAACCACCTTAAAGCCCTGAGCAATGAAGTAAAAAGCGGAGATAGTGGCAATTTGGAAGCAACGGCTTCGTATTACTATTGGCAACATATTTTTCAAGGAATCGAAGATTTTAAAAGAAAGCGTGAAGGTGAACCGCCCAACAACATGCTCAATTATGGTTATGCCATACTCAGGGCCATCGTAGGCCGGGCACTGGTGGCCAGTGGGTTGTTGCCAACTCTGGGGCTTCATCATCACAATCGCTACAATCCTTTTTGCCTGGCTGACGATATGATGGAGCCCTACCGACCCTTTGTAGATCGATTGGTGTATCAGATAATAAAGAAAAATGGGCTGAAAGAAGAACTCGACAGGGAAACCAAGGCTGAATTGCTTTCCATTCCTTTTATCGATGTAGAGATTGCCGATGAAATCAGTCCATTGATGAATGCGGTACAATACTCCTGCCAATCTTTGGTGAAATGCTTCGAGGGAAGTAAACGCAACCTGGTATTGCCCGAAATGAATTAAGCCGTATGGCCGAGACTGAACGATTGAATGCATACCGAAATATGTGGCTGATGGTTTTATACGATTTACCTACCGAAACCAAGGCCCAGCGGAAAGCTTTTGCAACCTTCCGTAAAAATTTGCAGGGTTTAGGCTTCAGTATGTTTCAATTCTCGGCCTATCTTAGGCATGTGGCCAGTCGCGAGTCGGCAGATGTTTACAAGAAGAGAATTAAAGCTATAGTGCCGGAAGAGGGTGCGGTATGCGTGTTAGAGATTACCGATAAGCAGTTTGAAAAAATGGAACTGTATCTGGGTAAAAAGCGAAAGCCGCCACCCAACCAGCCCCGGCAACTCGAGTTGTTTTAAAAAAAACGGGGCGGGGAAGGTTATTTTGGCCCTCTCCGCCTCATTTTTTTTGTTCTGAAAAGCCCCGAAAAGGTTTGATAAATCTACATTTTAGGGCATTTGTGCTGTAAAGCCAGGCATAAAAATACAAAATGTAATCAATTCACAACGAAAGCAGGTAGTTTTGGTTTCGACGTCGCGCTGTAAAGCCAGGCATAAAAATACAAAATGTAATCAATTCACAAC
>DDBO01000006.1 GCA_002332755.1 Bacteroidales bacterium UBA2030
ACAGCCAGACGAGGCACCTCTCTCTGGCCCAACGCATTAGCAAACACATTCCAATCCTCTTTTAACACCTTTTCATTAACAGAGGTGTTTTGCACTGATTCCCACCGTCGCATAGTCCCCCAGGCAACCTGAGCAAATGAAATGAGTTTGGGAAGCATATAATACTCTGCCAGAGTAGGATTTATCATGGTTTCCCCCCATAATTGCGCTTGTAACCCAAGGATATTTTTTAACGCATGGGGTTTAAGGCGCTCCATATTTTGGTATTCAACCTCTACCTTTATTTCTCTCCCCAACTCATCTTTACGGGTAGTCTGAAAGACATTCACCGAATTATAAAACCATGTCTTGTATTCATCAACAAACCCTCCCCAATACAACCCTGGTTCTTCGGGGGATTTAGAGTAAGAAAGATCGAAATATAAAGAGGTAACATGGCTGAGCACCACAGGGTAATTTCGATTAGCCAGACGATAAGCCAGATCCTGGGAACCCCATAGGTTATTCCAGACATAGGGCACCAAATCTCCTCCGGCAAAAGCAGGGTTAACCTCAAATCGCCCGTTTTCTTTCTTTAGGGCAACTTCTTCCCATCCACCCCCACGAATATTATATTTTCTCAAGATTTTCATAATTCTCTCAACATAATATGCATGTAGGTTTTCAACCTTATACTCAGGATGTTCCTGTAGCCATTGCGCAACCAAAGGCGATCCTTTCCAGGCATTGTGGGGCACCTCATCACCTCCGAGGTGTAGCATTTCCAGTTTCAACCCAGCAGCTGCATATTGATCTACAAGTTCCTTTATAACTGTTTCCATAAAATGGTATACCTCCTCTTTCACAACACATACCACATTATCATCGTAGTATTGAGCAGATTGATAATGGGAGGTATCCGAAGGATCTATCAGACGAAATGCCTCGGCCGCTGTAGCATTACCCTGCTTCATTAATCGAATATATCGGGCTTCCATAGCTTTTATTGCAGCTCTTGAATGCCCTGGCATATTAATTTCAGGAATCACCAGAATATGCCTTTGGGAAGCATATTTTAAAAGTTTGATAAAATCATTGCGAGAGTAAAAACCTCCCACCCTATTCGGTCCCGAACCATAGGAGGGGTGAAGCGAAGGTGCTTCTTTCGAAGTATGACCCCTAAAACCGCCAATATTGGTCAATTCAGGCAAGGCAGGAATTTCTATCCTCCATCCTTCATCGTCGGTCAAGTGTAGATGGAGAACATTGATTTTGTAGAACGACAATAAGTCAATAATTTTCAATATATTATCTAGGGGAATGAAATTTCTTGTTACATCGATATGCATACCCCTGTAGGCAAAACGTGGGTAATCTTCAATCTCCAGGCAAGGGATTCGATACGAAGAGGTTTTTCGTAAAAGACTATCCACGGGTAAAAGTCCTTGTACGGTCTGGCAACCATAAAACACTCCTTTTGCCGAGGAGGCTTCAATAAAAGCCTCTCGTTCCTTTACTGTCAATTTGTACGCCTCTTCTTTATCCCTTCCCAAACCTTTGTCTAATCGCAGATGAATTACATAGGGTTGTCTTGAAGTTGGAATCTGGTCATCCACTTTTAAACCCGTATGAAGGCGCAGCCATTGCATCAGGAGTTCTTTTTCATTTTTGAGTGCATCTGATGCGTTTATGACTACTTGAGGCCCTAACATGGCAAAACCGGCCTTTTGGGTAACAGAAACCGGAAAAGGAACCACCGGAGGAATTTTAGACATTGGAATAACTTCCATACCTTCATACTTCTCAAAGTCGTATTCTGCATTCGGGATAGGCTCTCTATCGTTTTTAAAACGAGAAAACTGTTCAGGCCTTTGAAATGGAGCAATTTTCACCACTGTGGGCTGAACGACTGATTGATCGGAACGTTGGAATGCCCAATAAGCTCCGGCAGGGGCATCTGAGATTTTAATCCACCATGCTTCAACCAGGTATTCCAGCGAAAGGCTTTGTCCAGCTTTAAGGGTGAATCCTTTTCGAGGTTTTATGCAATACCAATCTCCTGAAATCCTCTTAAAGGTGACTGGTTGGTCGCATTCATACCTTATTATATTGCGTGGGGACTGATTGAAATAAAAAGCCCAGGTAGTATCTATCCAATCCTTCCCTGTTTTGTTAGTAAATGTGAACTTAGCAAGAGCGGCTGGTACCGAATCCGCCTGGTTGCTAATGAGCTCCCAACTTACTTCTATGCCTTGTATCCCGGAGTTATTGTTATTTCTACAAGCTCCCAGAGTAAGCAAGGCTATTGAAAGAGTCACAAGGAATGCAGATTTCATTTTTAAAATTTTTACAAAGGTATATGGTTTTTAAATTTTTTTATAAAGTTTTGAAAGAAAAAAGCTATAAATCAAATCATTTTTCTATTTTTGCATCTAAATCGATTTACCCTGCAAGTTATGAAGTTTTTATAAAATTAATTAAACCCAAATTTCAGGCTTTATGAGAAAATATGGTCGAATTTTCCTACTAACTTGTTTATCAATCGCATTCGTTAATTTACATGCTCAAAAGACGGGCAACATCGTTGAGATTTTCGGAAAGGAGAAGGTAGAAAGTGTAGCAGAAGGAGATGTAATCTATCACTTCAATGAAGGATTTGCTTTAAAGAAGGCCATGCAACCCGGGTTGATTCATGGAGCTGGCGACATACTTTTCTGGGAAATATCATCCGGGCAATTCGAGAGGCCCAGCGAAGGAAAAGCTCTAAAAAGCAATTATAAGCTTGACGTCAACGAAAAAAGAGTGTGGGAAAAAGTCAGAACCGATTCAACAGGAACTTTCCAAATTGATCTCGACAGAGGATACCTTTATACAGAGCTCAATGTTCAACATTCGGCAGTAGTATTGCTCGAAGCGACAGGACACACCAGAGTGTATATCAATGGATTACCTCACGAAGGGGATCATTACGATTACGGATATACCCTCATTCCTGTGCAGCTCAAAAAGGGACTCAATCAGTTTATCTACACATACGGTCGCTTTCCCCGTATCAGAAGTCGCCTGATTTCCCCACGTCAGCCCATCATGTTCAGTCCACGCGACCTTACCCTTCCTTCCATTCTGAAAGATGAGAACGAAACCCGATGGGCCGGGGTTCGCATCATCAATACCACAACAAAGGCACTTGAAAATTACAGTATAACCTGCAGACTTAGCGATGGAAGCGAAGCTACATTACCGGCCGACCGCATTGAAGCCATGACCGTCAGGAAAATCAAATTTAAAATACCTGCATTTACCAAACTGCCTTCCGACGATAAATTAGTGGCAACCCTGATACTTAAAGACAAAAAAGGAAAAACCATCGACAAGATGGATATTAATCTAAAAGTGCACGATACCAAGCACCATCACGAACGCACCTTTATCAGTCAGATTGATGGAAGCGTTCAATACTACAGTATGGTTCCTTCACAAAACCCAGCCCCGAAACAAGCATTTGTGCTTTCGGTGCACGGAGCCTCCGTTGAAGCTACCAACCAGGCCAGGGCTTATAAACAAAAAGACTGGTGCCATATAGTCGCTCCTACAAATCGCCGGCCATTTGGTTTTAACTGGGAAGAATGGGGAAGATTAGACGCACTGGAGGTGATGAATGATGCTTTACATCGCTTAAACATAGATTCAACAAGAATTTATTTGACTGGGCATTCCATGGGTGGACACGGCACATGGTATCTGGGTGTTACCTATCCCGATCGATGGGCCGCTATCGCTCCCTGCGCAGGTTATCCCGATATCATCCGCTATCGTAAAACTGGCTCCGACTCTGCCCTGATAAACCTACCCCATTTTAAAATGCTATACAGAGGAGCTCGTGCAGGTCGCACCCTCGATTTGGCCAGCAATTACCTGCAATCTGGTGTGTATATCCTTCATGGCAGTGCCGATGCTGTGGTGCCTACTGAGCAAGCCCGCGGAATGAGACAGCTTTTGGGAACCTTTCATCCCAACTTCTGCTATTATGAATATCCTGGCGGAACCCATTGGTATGGGGACCATAGCATGGACTGGCCTCCCCTGTTCGACTTCCTGCGCCAAAACCGTATTCCTGCCCTTCATGAAGTAGATAGCCTCGAATTTTTAACCGCCTCACCTGGAGTATCTTCTTCCGATTATTGGATTGAAATCCTTCAGCAGGAGCACCCGTTCGAGCTTTCACGTATCAAAGCTGTGAAAAAAGGTGATACGATAAACCTTGATACAGAAAACATTGCATGTTTGAAAATCAAACTCTCAAAACTTCATTTTAATGCCCAACCGTGTATCATTTCCAATGGTGAAGCAATGCAATTAAACAACAATCAGGATATAGTTCTTTATTTAAGTGGAAATAAATTGCATTTGGGCGATGCACCCACTGCCGCATGTAAAAATCCTGGCAGATATGGAAGTTTTAAAATGGCTTTTACCAACAATGTGGTTTTTGTTTATGCCACCGGAGGAACTCCACAAGAAAATGAGTGGTACAAAAACAAGGCTATTTTTGATGCGGAAACGTTCCTCTATTTGGGAAACAGTTCTGTTGACATCATTCCCGATAAGGCCTATGATCCTGCAAAATACAAGGGACGCAATGTAATTATTTACGGCAATGCTGTGAATAACCTAGCCTGGCATAAGGTGCTTGGCAAGTGTCCTATTAAGGTCGAAAATAAGGGAATACAATTTGGAAAAAGTTATTTGCCAGGAGAAGACCTCGGTACTATGTTTTGCTATCCCCACTCATCAGACGATAAAGCACTGGTGGGGGTTGTGGCAGGAACAGGTATCAAAGGTATGAAAGCTGCCTATTCGAATCATTACTTCTCTGGGTTGACAGGATTCCCCGATGTGCTCATTTTCACCCATGATTGGATTAAAGAAGGTCCGGCCGAAATCCGTGTTTCAGGGTTCTTTGGCAACGACTGGTCGATCGAAAAGGGTGATTTTGTGATTACTCATTAAACTTTGTTTGAAAAAGAATTTCAATATGTTGTATTGCATGAAAAAAGTTGTGATTTTGGTTTTGGGGTTAATTACAGCTGCCTGGGTACAAGCCCAGGCAGTTCTTTTAGACACCCCACCACGGCACTATATCTGCCAGACCGTAACTTCCCCTTTGAAAATAGATGGAAAAGACGATGAGCCAGATTGGCAGGCCATGCCATGGAGCGAACTTTTTATGGATATCGAAGGGCCTGATGCTCCCAAACAATTCCTGAATACTCAGGTTAAAATGCTCTGGGACAAGGAATATTTATATATTCTGGCTCGCCTGCAAGAGCCTAACCTTTGGGCCACCTTTACCGAAAGAGAATCCATCATCTTTCACGAAAACAACTTTGAAGTCTTTATTGACCCGGATTGGGACACACATAACTATTATGAATTGGAGATTAATGCCCTGGGTACCACCTGGGATTTAATGCTTACGCGACCCTATAGCCTGATGGGCAGGGCCGTAAGTGCCTGGGACATTACTGGGCTCAAAAAAGGAATACATCTTAAAGGTACCATAAACAATCCCAATGATATGGATACGTGCTGGATGGTTGAGCTGGCGATTCCATTTAAAATTCTTGCAGAGTGTGCCCCCGATCGCTCCGCACCCGGCCCCGGAGATATATGGAGAATCAACTTTTCGAGGGTAGAATGGGATTTGGAGGCTAAAAATCACCAATACTCAAAAAAAACTGATCCTGTGACCGGGAAGCCACTCCCGGAACACAATTGGGTTTGGTCGCCACAATATCAGATAAATATGCATAAACCAGAATATTGGGGGATGGTTTTGTTTAGTAATAACAAAGCCGGAACGAAAGAAACCTTTGTTTCATACCCTGATGCCGAAATATATTATGCCCTGAGGCAATTATTTGACGAACAGTATCAATATTTTGAAAAAAATGAGAAGTTCGCTGAACAGCCCGAACAACTACCCTCAAGTAAGTTTTTAGGCTCTAAATACCAAATTAATCTTCAAGCCACCACGACTTCGTTTCGTCTTTGGGCTCCTGCTACTTCTACAGGCGAGTGGCTCATTCTGACGGAAGACGGAAGAATAAGAAGGAGCCGGACTCCTTTACATCCGGTATTTTGACTATAACCTCAACGACACCTAACTAATAACAATTTCTAAATAGAAATAAGCGCAGGGTTGG
>DDBO01000149.1 GCA_002332755.1 Bacteroidales bacterium UBA2030
AACAATAGGGGGCCAAACCAATTGAAGGTTAGAAAAAGAATTGCTTGCATTCAAGAAAAATTGAAAAGATGTGAATCCTTTGATTACGAGGTTTTGAAATTCTCCTGAAAACTTAACATTCTAACAATTTATTAAAGAGGAAGGGTTACCCCTTATTAGAGTAGCCCTTCCTTTGCACCATCTAAATTTTCATTCCAATATAAAAGACGTAGCCATAGTAATCCTTGTACCTGGCATAGAGCTGAGCTTCGTGTTGTAAGTATTCCACAAGGTGCGTGGCATTCTGATTCCCTGCATACTTTTCCATAAAATGTTTTTGTGCATGAAGTTGAAGAGCAAAGAAATTATCGGTCCAGCAACTCTCAGGAAGTATGAATGATGCAACCGGAACATAGCCAGCTTTTTGCATGATTGCAATTTTGTTGGGAATAATATCTATTTCAGGATAAGCATCTAACCAAAATTGCTCAATTTCTGCTGGCCGCTTGGGCGTAAACCACGATGCTTCGGTTACGGCCACAAAGCCACCCTTTTTGATGAAGCGTCGCCACTCGTTGAGGCCACGTTCATAACCAATATTGTAGATGGCACCTTCTGACCAGATAAGGTCTAGCTCTTCCTCCTTAAAAGGTAAGTTATCCATCGATCCGATGATGGCCTTGACTCTATCCGACAAACCCAGTTCAGCAGCATGCTTATTAAAAATCTCAACGAACTTTGGGAACAGGTCAATACCAATTATGGTACCTGGTGTGTTTTGCGCCAACACCATGGTTTGTCCACCGGTTCCGCATCCCAGATCAGCAATTTTAGAATGTTGGTTTAGATGATTAATAAAACTTAGTGCTTTTAGGGTTACCTCGGGACTACCCGGCCCTTGACGCTCGACGTAAGAAAAATAGTCGCATATCAATGCAATATCAAATTCGTGAATGCAGTTGTTTTCTTGATTCATGTTGTAAGAATTATTTTTTAAAGGCAAAAGCATAGCTTCGCCACAATTAACTTAATTGAAAATTCTGTAATAGTTTATTTAGACATCGTGATGCCCTGCATAGCAAATAATACAATCCTGTAGTTTAAATCAGGATTACCTTTCCACACGCTCTAAATGCGATATAAACATCCAATACATTTAATGCAGCAAAAGTAGTTATTTATTTTATGTTTCTGTAATGTTTTATTATTTATGAAATAGCTAGTGGGTTCAAATAATTATCAACCCTAAGGGGACGAAGCAGAATTTTCCTTTTATGCTTTTTGAGAGGTTTCTGTGAGCCAAACCTACCAAAGGAAATTTGAGCCGACATGGATAAAAATTTCGTTTCAATGGATATTTTTTGTTTGGATTAAAAGAAATGCTTTATATTTGACCGACCGTTCAACCAAAAAACAATCATGCCTAGAACCAAACAACAAGTTGAAGCCATCCGTCAACAAAGAGTAATGCAAATTTTGGATGCTGCGTTGGATGTTTTTGCCCATAAAGGCTTTCATTCGGCAACCATTACCGATGTTGCCAAAAAGGCGGGTATTGCCAAGGGCTTGCTCTACCATTACTTTGGCTCAAAGGATGAATTGCTCTACCATATCGTGCTTACCGGTATGAACAACCTGGTTGAGAAATTTGATGAAAATCATGATGGAGTTCTTACTGGGGCAGAAATGGAGCTGTTTATCAACGATATGTTCAAAAAAATTGTGGATAACCGAAATTACTGGAAACTCTATTTCTCGGTAATGCTTCAGCCGGATGTTTTTAGCAAAGAGTTGATGCAGAAATTAAAAGATATTTATGAACCAATGGTTTCCGTCTTAATTCAATACTTAAAGAGCAAAGGCTACCCCAATCCCGAGATGGAATATTTGATACTGCATGCGCTTTCTGATGGTATTGTAATTAATTACATAGCTGATGAAAATTTCCCTCTTGATGCAGTCAAGGATGAAATTATTCATCGGTATATCAAGTAAATATTTTAATTACCCGTTAAACCTATTTGAAATGAATCCTCGAATTTTGATATCCATCTTATTGCTCACAGTTACTGAGCATTTAATTGGCCAGAATGCCAGCGAAATAGTTCGAAAAGCCGATGAGATGATGCGTGGCGAAAAATCGAGCTATAGCGAAATGACCATGCGCATTGTTCGTCCCAAATGGGAGCGTTCGATTTCTTTTAAAAGCTGGAGCAAGGGGACAGAACTTTCTTTGGTTTATATCACATCACCTGCAAGGGAAAAGGGGCAGGCTTTTTTAAAAATTAACCGAGAGATGTGGAGTTGGAACCCGACGATAAACCGTACGGTCAAGTTGCCACCTTCCATGCTCTCGCAGGGGTGGATGGGCTCTGACTTTACTAACGATGACTTGTTGAACCAGCGCTCCATAGTGGTTGACTACAACCACTCCCTTATAGGTGAAGAGACAATCGACGGGTGGGATTGCTGGCAAATTATCCTAACTCCAAAACCAGATGCTCCGGTTGTTTGGGGGAAAGTACTTCTCTGGATTAATAAGAAAAATTACCTCATTCTGAAATCGGAGTACTACGATGAGGAGAAAATATTAGTGAAAACGGAACTGGCTCACCATGTTAAAGAAATGGGAGGAAGAACAATTCCTACTTTCTATGAGCTGATTCCGGCCGACGAGCCTGGAAATCGCACTATTGTTGAACTGAATACGATAAAGTTTAATATCGATATTAACGATAGCTTTTTCTCCCTGCGCAATCTTACCCAGGTTAAATAAAAGGAAACGAAAAAATCACGAGGGTATGAGTTATATTAAAATGGCACAACGAAACCTCTGGCGCAATAAACGCCGCACGGTCATTACCATTTCAAGTATCTTTTTTGCTGTTTTGTTTGCAGTGGTTATGCGATCTTTTCAGCTGGGTTCGTATTCGCTTATGATTCGCAATGCTATCGAGCAATATTATGGCTTTATCCGTGTCCAGCACCCCGATTTTACTGATGACCCCTCATTAGAAAACACTTTTGAAATCGACCCTAACTTACCGGTAAAAATTTCTAAGGTACCTAATGTTAAAGCGGTAACTGCAAGGCTCGAAACCTTTGCACTGGCATCATCGGGCAATATTACCAAAGGCGTACTTGTGCTTGGTATCGAGCCCGAGGCTGAAAAACAATTCTCGAACCCTGAACAGTTTCTGGTTAGGTTTACTATTCCCATGGCTGTTTGGGATAGTTCAGACAAAAAGCTTGCTTTAAGTGATAAAGTTAGAAAGGTACTGGCTGCACATATGGGTGAATCTTTTACCGACGCGGCCAAGCTTGCCAGTATATTCAAGGACCAACCGATAGATAGTATGCAGCTTAACCAAATCCTGCATTTGTCGAGGGTGCAGGGGAGGTTTATATCAAATGGCGATAGTGGTGTTGTAATCTCCTCAATGCTGGCCAAATTCTTAAATATTCAGGTGGGCGATTCACTGGTAATGCTTAGTCAAGGTTATCAAGGTGCATCTGCAGCCGGAATTTATCCTGTTGTAGGTATTGTCAGAATACCCAATCCTGAACTCGACAACCGTATGGTTTACATGCCGTTGCAAATGGCTCAAAGTTTCACCAACACCCATAACCTGTTGTCGTATATGGCTATTAACTTGCAGGATGTAAGCGACAAAGCACTCATGGCCACCACCGATAGCGTGAGAAAGGTGCTGGCAAATAGTGGACTGGATGTAAAAACCTGGCAAGACCTGAACAAAGTACTGGTTCAGCAGATTGAAAGCGATAACCAGAGCGGTAAGGCTTTCCTTTTTCTGCTCTATTTTGTGGTGTTTTTCGGGATTTTTGGAACCGTGATTATGATGGTGCACGAACGAATGCATGAGTTTGGCGTGCTTGTGGCGGTGGGAATGCAGAAAGTTAATCTGGCCCTCACGGTATTGCTCGAAATGCTTATGATGGCCTTAATAGGTATAGCCTTGGGGTATCTCGTGGCCCTACCCATAATTCATTATTATCATATTCATCCCATCAGGCTAACCGGTGAAATGGCAAAAATGATGATAGATATGGGATTTGAACCCTTAATGCCCATGGCTCCCTTCGATTTCTATGTTTTATGGCAAGGTGTCTCGGTAATTTTCATGGTTTCGCCGGCTTGCATTTATCCTATCCGGAAAATCCTAAAACTGAAAACGGTTGAAGCAATTAAAAGGTAACCCAAGAGTTGACAATCATAAAAACTTTTCAAATATGTTAGTTTCACTTAGCTGGCGAAATGTTTGGCGAAACCCAACCCGGAGCATGGTGGTAGTGGTGGCTGTTGCCCTGGGACTTTGGGGTGGGGTTACTGCCATGGCGCTCATTAACGGGTGGGTTAAACAGCGAATTGCCGATAGCATTCAGAACGAGATATCGCACATTCAGATACACAACCCCGATTTTTTACTCAACGAGGAGGTGGATAAAACTTTCAATTTCGATTCGGTAGCAGCCACCCTTGAATCTACGGAGGGAATTGTGGGTTTTAGTGGAAGGTTAAAGGTTTTTGCCATGGCTCAAACCGATAGGGCTAATTCGGGCCTGGTGGTGCTGGGTGTCAGGCCTGGCAGCGAACGGAGCATTAGCGGTATTCCCAACAAGCTGATATTGGGCAGTTTCCTTGAAGGTGATTTCAATACCCCTTCGATAGTCCTTGGGAAGAAAGCAGCAGAGGAATTGAAGTTGGTTACTTATGAGCTGACTGACAGTATAATCCAAAAGTTTTCAGCAAAGGAACCAAAACTAAGCATGGAAATTCAAAAACTGTCAGGAAAGCGTTACAAGAGTCGCTCTGACTTCATCAAGGCACTTAAATGGGTATTGGAGCCCACATTGTTTAATCAATACTCCGAACCTATTGCTGACTCATGTATTTCATTCAGGTTAAACGGACCTGTTGTTCTTACCTTCCAAACATCTTCCGGAGAGTTGCATAGCGAAATGTTCAGGGTTCGTGGAATTTATCGTACATCCAACACAGCCTTTGATGCGCGTATGGCTTACGTTAATTTCGAAAATATTGCCTCAGCAGTCAATATACAACCTGGTCACGTTCATGAGATTGCTATTTTGTGCAAAGGAAATACCGAGGCCGTCAATATTGCCGAAGTACTTTCTGCTGCGCATAAAAATCTGTCAGTGAGAAGTTGGAATGAAATATCCCCAGAAATCGCCCTTTATGCTGCATTTGGTGACTTTATGGGAATGATTTACGTAGTAATCATCCTGTTTGCCCTGGCTTTTGGTATTATTAACACCATGATGATGAGCGTATTGGAGCGATACCGTGAGTTTGGTATGCTCATGGCTATAGGCATGAATCGCTCACGCGTATTTAGCATGATCATGATGGAGTCGGTTTTTCTTACCCTCACCGGCGGAGTGGCAGGCATTTTGCTTAGCACCGGATTTATCAGAATATTTGCCCGCACCGGAATTGATTTTGGCATGTGGGCCGAGGGTTTTGAGGCTATTGGCTACTCATCGGTGGTTTACCCTGAAATAACCATCTCCAACTATCTTCTGATTACTTTTCTGGTAATTGCTACGGGTATCCTGGCTTCGTTATGGCCTGCCCGTAGGGCACTTAAGCTTAACCCAATGCAGGCACTTAGAGTCGAGTAAATTGTGATAACTTGTAAAATATCAGTTCATATGGCAATAATTGAAGTGGTGAATGTTGATAAGATATACAACGACTCAGAGGTAAAGGTTACCGCTCTGAGCAATATCAACCTTAAAGTTGAAAAAGGAGAATTTACCGCTATCGTTGGCCCGTCGGGTTCAGGAAAGACTACCCTGCTCAACCTGCTTGGCGGGCTCGATACCCCGACTAACGGTAAAATTCGTGTAGGCGATGTTTGGTTGAATGAGCTCAAAGGCTCAAAACTGATTGATTTCAGGCTTCGTAACATTGGGTTTGTGTTTCAGTCGTATAACCTGATACCTGTGCTGACAGCAGGCGAAAATGTGGAACTCATCATGCAGTTGCAAGGTGTTCCTGCTAAGCTGCGCAAACAGGTCGCTGCCGATATGCTGGGAAAGGTGGGTCTGGCCGACAGGATTAACAGCCGTCCGGCAAAGCTTTCGGGTGGACAACAGCAAAGAGTAGCCGTTGCCCGCGCCCTGGCATCCAAACCACAGTTTATACTAGCCGATGAACCTACCGCCAACCTCGACGGCAAAGCAGCCGAGAATCTTCTGCAGATTATGGAACAACTTAACCAAACTGAGGGAGTAACTTTTATCTTTTCCACTCACGATCAGCGCGTAGTTAGTCGGGCTCGAAGGGTAATTCAACTGGAGGATGGAAAAATTAAATCCGATTTTCTGCAGTAAACGATTGGCCTATGAAAAAAGTGCTGCAAGTTGCTTTCTTTTTCGTTGTTGTACTCTGTATTAAGGTTGATGCACAAGAGTTTAAGGGGCATTTAAAATGGATCAACAGCCTATTTGTCCCTCACCCCGATACGCTGGTTTGGTTTTCCGATCAAGCCCTGGAGAACAGGCTTGAGTTTAAATGGGATGCCGCACCCTGGCTCAGGTTAGTGGCCCAGGCCCGTAATCGTTTCATTTATGGAGATTTTGTTGAGAATATTCCCAATTACGCATCCCTCATATCCGGCACCAACGAATTTGTTGACCTCTCTTTCCTTTGGGCAGATGGTCGTTCATTTGTCGGACATACTGAGTTTGATAGGCTGTTTGCGCAGGTCAACTTTAGCCGGTTTGAGCTGACGGTGGGTAGGCAAAGGGTAAACTGGGGCATCGACTTAGTTTGGAATCCGAATGATCTCTTTAACACTTTTTCATATCTGAACCTGGAATACCCGGAGCGGCCAGGTTCCGATGCGGTTTCTATGAAGATTTATACCAGTTCACTTTCGTATGTCGAGGCAGTTTACCAGCCCCAAAAAGCAGCCGACAGTAGTGCATACGGCATCAGGTACAGGGGAAATTTTGCCCACACCGATTTTCAAGCTTTGGCAGCCCGAATGGCTGGCTACGATGTTTTGGGCGGAGGATTATCGAGTGAGCTTGGGCAATTTGCCATACGGAGTGAAGTCTCCTATTTCCTTGCCCATAAGTCGAACGAAAAAAGCGGTTGGGTAGCCACACTCTCGGCCGACCGCTCTATAGGAAGCAACAGCTTTGTGCAGCTTGGAGTACTCTTCAACGCTTTTGGCAGCAACGACATTCACGAACCCTTCAGTCTTATTGAGCCTCAGGCACAAAACCCCATGATGCTGAGCCGTGGCAAGATTAATTTTTTTGTGGGCGCTAATACGACGATTGCTACACTTTTTGCCCCTTCGATTGCAGTACTGGGCAACCCTTCCGACGGCTCGGCAGTGGTGATACCAGGCCTCAGCTACTCCGCCTCCGATAACCTCACCCTTGCCCTAACGGCAATGCTTTTAACCGGTAACCATACCGATGAATACCCAAATATCGGGCAACTAGCGTACTTTAAGGTGCAGTGGAACTTTTAGAAACGATTAACTTTCAATAGAGAGGTTTATACTACTAACCCATAGGTTTATATGTATAAACATATTAACATGCAATATCAGCGGAAACAGCGGTAAGTTACACTCAAAGTTAACTGTAAGCCAATAACTTGAAATTTTAGTCAATATGGATTGCGAAAAATCAAATCACCAGTTGATGATCTGTGATTTTACTTTATATTTGCTATCAAAGTAGAACGCAACTTTTCTAGTCCCCTATTTCGCTGGATTCCATTCTCAACCCGTCCGGTTTTATTCAGGCAGGAGGGTGATTGTGATTTCTTTATGTTTAAGCCGTGAATACAACTTAAAGCCACGAATGCACGAATAAAAAGCGAAGGTTAGAAAAAAATATTCGTTAATTAGTGGCTAAAAAAAAGATAAGCCTGGTTTGGCCCCCTATT
>DDBO01000105.1 GCA_002332755.1 Bacteroidales bacterium UBA2030
GTGGAGAAACATTCACTTTGCCGTGTGGATCACTGCATTTTTGTTTAGCATTATGCATCTCTCATTTTCCGGATTACTACCTCGTTTAATGCTCGGAGTAATTTTCGGATATCTTTTTTATTTTACCGGCAATATTTGGCTCCCCATAGCAGCTCATTTTTTAAATAATTCCATGGCTCTTTTGGCCGCTTTTCTCGAGAAAAAAAATTTATCGAACACGCCTTACGAAGATTTTGGGTATTTCAGTAATCCATGGGTAAACTTTCTGAGCATCGCGCTAACCATCATTATCCTGGCCTGGTTTGCCATGAACAAAACCAGAAGGTCCAAAGATGCTATGGAATACTAAACCTGCGCGAGCAATTCATTCTAAGCTTAATTTGTTGCTTCCTGATGAAACATCATCCTACGATTTTCTCATAAGCATTATCCATACACAAATTCAACGATAGTATTTGCTTTTCAGAGTATACGTTAAACCAGGAGGAAAATTCCATTCATCAAAAATAAAAGCCAGGCAATACGAATGAAATAAAAAAACCCGGGACCAGCCCGGGTTTATGATTTATAGAAAGTAAACTATTTCTGTACAACGGAACCCTTGCGGGTAGAGTAGTTGATTTTAAAGGCACCCACCTGGCGCAATTCTTGCTTTATATCTGTTATGATACCCATTCGGGTTTCTTCATCCACTTTGAGGGAGGTGGTAAGCAAAGGACGGTCTACTTCGTCGCGTGCTTCACGTTCCCGGGTAATAAACTCACGGATGTCTTTTACGCTCGCAAAAGCATTGTTGAGTTGTATGCGGCTTTCGGTGCCATACTTTTTATCGATGGGCTGGCCAACATAAATAAAACTCACCAATGATTTGCGTTCCAACTTAGACACTTCGGAAGCAACAGGCACCTTAATCTTAACCAGAAGTGAACTTTCCCTGATGGTAGTAATTACCATAAAAAAGAAGAGGAACATGAAGATAATGTCAGACATACTTCCCGTATTAATACCGGGAACAGCGCGTTTACCTTTTTTTGCAAATCTGGCCATATTATTTTCCTCCTCCAACATTTTCAGGTTCAGCTTCCGAAATAGCTACAGGAATAGCTTTCTGAATGGCGTTGATTTGCTCTTCGCTGGTCAGCTGCGAAAATTTCCTTCCGAAGCGTTGTTGCGAAAGCTCATCACGCAATTCGTTGATGGCTGCCGTAAGTTCATTTTGAACAGCTACATACATTCTGTATGAAGTACCACGGTCATTTTTGAGAGAAATCACGCCTTTAGAGATTTTCACTTCGCCAAGTCCGGGAATGTTCTCCACCTTCTTCTCGGGGAGGTCATCCCTGTCATAGGGGTTAGCGAGAAACTCTTTAGCGGCTACCCTCAGTTGGCTGATGTCCATGGGTCGTCCCTGAACAAGCAAACCATCGTATTTATTCACCAGAACGTTGAAAACATTGCGTTTCTTAACGTCAACATTTTCCTGGTTAGGATCCGGTGGCGGTGGCAGTTTCCTGATGATACCCATATCCGTGTCGATAGAAGAAGTCAACAGGAAAAAGGTAAGCAGCAGGAACGATATGTCGGCCATCGAACCGGTATTTAACTGCGGAATTTCGCGTGCCATAAGCGTTTTTTGAATTTAGAGGTTTACTTAAACCACTTGGAAACTTCGGTATAGATGGCGGCCAGGAAAATACCGGCAAAGAGCAGGTAGGTGGCCAAGAGTCCTCCGCCGATTAACTTCGACTGGAAGGGTGAGATGCTATATTTTTCATACAACAGGCCTTGCTCTGCAGGCGACAAAGCAATGGCTACTGCAATGATTACAAACAGAACCAATGCCGATAGCAGCCCACCTTTTGCCCTTTGAAAATTGGTAACCATATTGAAAATCGGGAAAAGTATCATTGAGGCAAGGGCAACTGCAACTAAAGCATAGGTTATGTATAGTCCAATATTGATAATGCTATCCATGATAACCTTACTTATTTAGTGTTTTTGAATTTGATGAGGATGTCGAGGAAGGAGATGGTAGCATCTTCCATTTCGTTGACAATCGACTCAACCTTGGTGAGCAAGTAGTTGTAGAACACCTGGAGAATAATTGCTACGATAAGACCGAATACGGTGGTCAACAGAGCGACTTTCATACCTCCAGCTACAACGGTGGGTGAAATGTCGCCGGCAGCTTCAATTGCATCAAAAGCCTGCACCATACCTACTACCGTACCCAAGAACCCGAGCATGGGTGCCAATGCGATAAACAAGGTTATCCACGACAAATTATTTTCAAGACGGGCGGTAAGTACGCTACCATAGGAAACTAAGGATTTCTCAACTACATCCATGCCTTCTTTAAAACGATCGAGACCCTGGAAAAATACACCAGCCACAGGCCCACGGGTATTTTTGCAAACTTCTTTAGCAGCTTCAACACCCTGGGTTTCGAGAGCTGACTCAATTTTATTGAGAAGCTTGCGAGTGTCGGTGCTCGACATGTTAAGATAAATAATTCTTTCAATTACCAGTGCCAGGCCGATGATAAGCACAATCAGAATAGGGGTCATCCAGCCAGCACCACCCTGGATAAACTTTTCTTTCAAAACCTGATGGAAGGTCTGACTTTCAGGAGCCGGGGTGGCTTCTGGAGCAGCAGTGGTTTGAGCCTGGGCTGCAGAATCAACCTGCGTGGTCCCGGCCTGAGTAGTATCCTGTGCAATAACGGTATTAACCATACCGAAAGACAGCATTCCTGCAATTGATAACAAGGCAATCAGCTTTTTCATAAGGCGACGAATTGGGTTTTTAATGACTAATTTGGTTTGTTTTCGTTTGTTTTAAAAGGTTTCTTTTCTTGCGGAGAGAAAGGGATTCGAACCCTTGATACGCTTTTGGCGTATACACACTTTCCAGGCGTGCGCCTTCGACCACTCGGCCATCTCTCCGTTTTTCAACGCAAAAAGGAAAGGTTTATTTCACCTTCCTTTTTCAGGGCGCTAATTTACAAACATTCACAAAATCTCAAACCTGCTTGGCCTTTATTTTTTTCCAATTCAGTGAACAATTTTTACAACAAACTGATTGTCAGAATAATTGCTAAAGATGTTCAGCACTCATTTCCCCCCGCAAGGGTCGGGTGAGCAGCATTGCAAGCTCTTCTCCACTGTATCCCTCACCCAATAAAAACATCATTTTGGCCAAAGCTGCTTCGGTAGTAATATCAGCCCCACTGACAACACCCAACTGCCCTAATCGTAAACTGGTCTGATAAAGCCCCTGTTCCACAGCTCCCGATTTGCACTGCGTTACATTATAAATTACTATTCCTCTTGCAATGGCCCTTGCAATAGTATCCAGAAATGCCTGATTTGTAGGAGCATTACCTGACCCAAAGGTCTCCAGGATAACCCCTTTCAACCCTGAAACGCTTAACATAGCCTCAACCATGGCTGGCTCAATACCGGGAAATAACTTCAAAATCATCACCCCTGTGTCTAGTTTTCGGTGAACTTTCAACTTACGGAAATTGGGTTTCAAAATTTGGTTTCGGTTAAAACGTATGTGAATACCTATTTCAGCCAAAGGGGGATAGTTACCCGAAAAAAAAGCATCGAAATGCTCGGCATTAAACTTGGTAGTCCGATTGCCTCTTAGCAATTTATTCTCAAAACAAATGGCTACCTCAGGAACAATGGGTGTATCGTCTTCATATGCCGTAGCAATTTCTACAGAGGTGATAAAATTTTCCCGCCCGTCACTCCGAATCATGCCCATAGGCAATTGTGAGCCTGTAAGAATTACTGGTTTATTAAGGTTTTCGAGCATAAAGCTCAAAACCGATGCAGTGTAGGCCATGGTGTCGGTTCCATGTAAAACCACAAAACCATCATATTTTTCATAGTTCTCTTCTATTACCTCTGCCAGGCGTACCCAAAAATCCGGGTTCATATCAGATGAGTCGATAAGAGGTGAAAAGGAATAACTGTCGATTCTGCACCTGAGACTTTCCAGCACAGGCAAATGGCGATACAGATGGTCGAAATCAAAAGGTTCTAAGGCCCCTGTCTCAGCATTACGAATCATGCCGATGGTTCCGCCTGTATAAATTACGAGAACTGATCTTCTTTCGCTTAACATGATTTAGATGAATTGAAACAATCTTTGAGCATTTTGTGTAGTGATAGCTGAGACCTCCTCAGCTGAGATATTCCAAATAACTGCCAGATGCTGCAACACTAAATTCAACCAGGATGGTTCATTTCGCTTTCCCCGAAAATGAACCGGAGGCAAATAGGGTGCATCTGTTTCCACTACTACACGGTCCCTTCGAACATTCCTGATGATTTCCGGCAGGTTCGATTTTTTATAGGTAAGCGGCCCACCGATTCCCAGGAAAAAACCCATATCTATGGCTTTGCTCGCCTCCTCAGCCGTTCCACTGAAACAGTGAAAAACTCCTGTAAGGTTTTTTATGGAATGTTTTGCAAGCAAATCCAAAATATGCCCCATCGAATTGCGGCTATGAATGACCAGCGGAACACCCATTGAAGCAGCCCATCGGGCTTGTGTGAGAAAGGCATCTTCCTGTTCCTTGATATAAGTTGTGTCCCAATACAAATCTATTCCGACTTCACCTATTGCTAAATACTTATTCTCAGCCAGATATCTTTCTACAACTTTTAACTCTTCCTGGTAACCTTCCCTGACACTGGTTGGGTGGAGTCCCATCATGGGAATCATGAATCCATCAGAAAGCCGGCAAATCTCAAGCATTCTATCATGGGTGCGGCTATCAATGGCAGGGCATAATATTTTCGATACCCCTGCATCCATTGCACGAGCCAAGACCTGTTCTCTATCTACATCAAATTCTTCAAGATACAGGTGACAATGCGTATCTATGATTTTCATGGCGCAAAGTTACAATTCCCATCCAAGCTCTGCTATGCACCACAAAACACCTGCTTCTTTTACTTTTGTGAAAAAATTAGCCATGAAAATACTATTGCTGCGCTTCAGCTCAATTGGCGACATTGTATTGACAACTCCAGTCATTCGATGCCTGCATCAACAATTGCCCCAGGCTGAAATCCATTACCTGACACGCAGCACTTATACTCCACTCCTCAGATACAATCCTCATATTCATAAAGTTTGGGAGTTTGAAAAAAACCTCAGTGAAGTAATCAGCCAATTACGGTGGGAAAATTTCGATTTCATCGCTGACCTTCACTGCAATTGGCGAAGCTACAGGCTAAGGATGGCTCTTCGGCGACCATCCTCCGGTTTCCCCAAGCTTAATGCAAAAAAATGGTTGTTGGTAAACACACGTATCAACCTGCTTCCCGACATTCATGTGGTTGACAGGTATTTTATGGCCGTAACAAAACTGGGTATTACAAACGACGCTCAGGGAATTGAATTATTTATTCCTCCTGACGAGACCTTACGCTCTGAAGGTCTTCCAGAACAGTTGCAGCAAGGATTCATAGCCCTTGTGGTGGGAGCCAAACATCCTACAAAACAAATCCCCGAATCGCTGGCCATTTCCATTGTTGAGCGGCTCCCACTCCCTGTAATGCTATTAGGAGGAAAGGAAGATCATGCCAAGGCTGAAAGCATCGTAAAACATGTAGGCAATAAAGCAGTAAATGCCTGCGGGAAATACTCCTTGCTGCAATCGGCCTCGGCACTCAGTCTTTCCCGACTGGTGATTACGGGCGATACAGGACTAATGCATATGGCAGCGGCATTTCGCAAGCCCATGATTGTTTTATGGGGGAATACCGTCCCAGCCTTCGGCATGGGACCTTACTTACCGGCATATTCTGATAAACTCGTTTGGCATGCCGAAGTAAATAACCTTCCCTGCCGGCCCTGTAGCAAGCTGGGTTTTCCCCAATGCCCCAGAGGCCATTTTAAATGTATGCTTAATCACTCTGCAGAGGAAATTGCGGAAAAGGCGAGGAAGATGATTTTTTAATATAGTCATTTAATAAAAATGCAAAATTAGTGCTTAAATAATTATTAAATCTTTGTATTAAAGAGGGAAAAAACGTATATAAGTTAATGATTACTGACCATATTAGTCTTTATGAAGTCAATTATACTTACGCAAATTGAGAATTCATAATATATAACCCATGAAGGGATAACATAAAAGAAGTCCTTAAATAGAAAATAAGGATACAGCCATTATTTGGTGTGCAATAAAACCCTTGTCTCATTTTTTATTCCTTTTTTGAAATACAAAAAGACTGCCTTTTACGATTTTAGGCCTGCACGAGAATTTTCAATTTACCTTGAAAGGAGACCAATTCCTGTCAATCTCAAAAATATTTACCCCCTTCGAATAATTGCAAAAAGGCTGCAATACCCACTTTTAGTTTTGCACCAACAAAAATTAAAAGCCATGAATAACAATAATAATTTTTCTTCAGCCAACCCGACATACGAAGAGCTTCTTCAAAGCCCGGAATGGGGCAAACGCAGAGAAGAAATCCTCTTGCGTGATAATTTCCAATGCCGTGTGTGTGGAAGTAGAAATCAACTACAGGTGCATCACCGGCAATACCATTTTCTTAACTCGAAGGGAGATTTCAAAAAACCCTGGGAATATGATGATATTAATCTGATAACCTTATGTGGTTCCTGCCACGAAAGAGGACACCAAATCTTTAATGTGCCAACTTTTTACATTTAACT
>DDBO01000121.1 GCA_002332755.1 Bacteroidales bacterium UBA2030
CACCTCAGAAATGTCGCGGGCAAGGACAAAATTTTCCTTTTCTTCGCCCGATACCTGAACCTTTACAAAAAGCTTCACCGCCTGCATTCGAAGGGCAGAACTAAGAGAAATGCCCGGGGTTTCTGTATGTTGATCCAAATTAGTTATTTGCCCGAGTAATTCCCGGGCAATTTCTTTATTGCCCGAAATTGCATAGGCATGTGCCAGAAAAAGACCAGCCTCAGAGGTAAGTTGCTCTGAATTGCGAAGGCGATTCATAGCACCGAATTCAGGTTTTCCTGCAAGGGCAAGGGTTAAAAGACGATATGCCTGAACGGTTGACGAAGAAGAATTGCTTGTGTATCGCCATTGACTTGCCAGTTTTCGTTGATAATTCATCCAAGCATCAAAGAATGTTGAGGGTACAGCATAGCCATGTTTTTGTGCTTCAAGCATGAAATGACCCACCCAGGAAGTGACCCATTCGTCAGGCGAATTCATGCCCGGCCAAAAACCTATACCGCCCCCGGCTACTTGCATGCCTGTCAGCTTTTGAATGCCGGTACGAATGTAATTGTTACGCTTTTCTGCCTGCAGAGGGTCGAGGCTGGCAAAGCCTTTCAATAGCAATTGCGGAAACAATGCTGAAACGGTTTGCTCCGCACAACCATACGGATATTGAATGAGTTCAAGGGCTCTCCGGTTCAACGAGAAGGCCGGAAATGAGGAAACTTCCATCAAAGTTTCATCATCGGGTACATTCACATTTGCAAGATTGAAGTGTAACCTTTTCCCAGGTTCAACCAAATAATTTTGGGTTTCGGTTATTACAGGATTAGGGTTCCTCAAGTCAATATCACTTTCCCAGACAGAGGTCTCGTTTTGCCACCGAGCCGTAAACCGGATGCTACAAACACCTGTGCGTTTGCCTGTCTTTATTTTGAACCAGACTGTTTTTTCTTGTTGCCCGTGATCGAAAACGATCTTTTGAGCCCCGGAACCCACAAGTTGAAGGTCTCCTTTGGTATCCACGTTCACCGTGGCATCTTTCACCTGGTTTTCAGTCTTCCAAACAGTAGCAGCCACCCACACTTCCTCAGCTGGTCCGAGCACACGTGGAATTCCTCCCAGCACCATTAGGGGTTTGGTAATTTTTACAGTTTTTTCACCCGAACCATAGGCCCCTTGGCCAGCAGCGACAACCATCACACGTGCAGAGCCGATATATTCAGGGATATTTATCACATGCCGGCGGGTTTCTCCTTTTTTAAGAGAAAAAGGTCCCATGGTAATAACCAGCGGTTTAAACCTGCGAGCCAGAAGGTTGTCATGAGGCCTGCGATACTCGTCTCCTCCTACCATGAAAACCCTATCCATTCGAGAGGAGAAGGAACCTGCAATCAAACTATACAAATCCCAGGTTTTTACGGTTTGTGCCTCTTTGGCGAGGAAAGCCTTATAGGGATCGGGTGTGGAGAAGCGGGTCAAATCGAGAAGGCCTTCATCAACAATAGCAAGTGTGTAGGCCATTGGGCGACCTGTTTTTTCTGAAATACGCAGCGTGGCCTTTTGTGAGGCCTTGAGCTTAGACGCAATATCTATTAAGGGTTCCAGCCTTGCCTGAGGATATTCAATTTCAAGATAGGTCAATCCGTACAGGCGTATGGGCAGGTCATTGGTGAGATGCTGCCAGGGCTGGATCACCGATGCATATACATAAACTCCCGGTGTCATTTCCGGCGTCGTTTTAAAACTAAAAACAGTTTCATTGCCCTTGCTCTCCACCCACTGATAGTCAAGCACTGAACCTCTGGCTTCGATGCATACCAAAATATTGGCGCCCGGTACCGAAGGAATCACCACTGAGGCTTCTTCGCCTGAGTTAACTTTCCTTTTCACTGGTCTCAAAAAAACCATCCCCCTGGCCTCTGTGGAGCTTTCACCCCAAACATATCCTATATACACAATACGGCTACTCTGGTGACCTGTGAACGGATCGCTCACCCTTAACAGAAATCGCCCCGTAAGCCCTTTTACGGGCAGCGCATAATGAGCTTTCCCGTTTTTCAGGATAACCTCGACTTTTACCTCGGGGTCAGCCAGTTCGTTTTCAACAATGGCTGACCGGGTATTGCCCCGGCTTATCCACCATCGCCATTCGAGGCGGTATAAACTTAGTTGAAGTGTAGCTTCGGCTGCAACAGGTTGTCCCCGTATATCGACCAACGCAAGATCCATTTCCAGGGGTTTCTCATTCGAATAATTTCCCCAATCGGGTAAAGGGTCGGGCAATCGGAAACCGACATATCTGTTATAGGTATGAAGGGGAATTTCTGTCTGATCTATACTGAAAGCACCTCCTGGCTCAAACACTTTGGTGGTTAAAACTGCCGTGAGCATACCCGGGGCACGATAAACCTCAGGTCTGTAATTAAAGGAAGCATTACCTCCTGCATCGAGATTACCTGAAAATATTACACGCGAATCGCCCGTGAAAGGTTGGGATTCATCATAAAAATTGAACCCACGAAAACCCTCAGGTGCAAATTGACCCTCCTTCAGGCTGATTTCCACTCTGGCCTTTAAACCCGGAGCAGGTGCCCCGTGCAGCCAGGCAGCATGCAGTTGAAATTTATTATCCTCATGCGTTTCTAACTGTCCTGATGTTATTAGATTTACCTTCAAACGGTTGGGCTCTATGGTTTCGATGTTAACAGTCTTTGTAAATACCGACTGACCAGCTTTTACTTGTACAGTCCATTTACCTGTGGGGGCTTGGGGTGATGTAACTAACCTGAATGCATGAATACCCCCGGTTTGCTTTGTGCTCACCTCTTTGGTCACCAATTGTCCGAAAGGATTTCTTAATTCCATGATTACCGGATATTCTTCGGGAAGTTTTTTGAGCCTGTTGTCGAGCATAAACCATAAATGCAAAGTATCGCCAGGTCTCCACACTCCTCTTTCACCATAAATAAAGCCTTTGATGCCCTGTGGCACTGTTTCTCCATCCACATCGAAAGCACTAACCGACAGTTCATTGCCCTGGGAAATTTTAAGATACGATTTTTCTTTCCCTTTGGAAGCCACTACCAGAAATGGGTCTCCTTTAACAGACAATGTGGCAAGCCCCTCAGCGTCAGTCCGGGCTTCACCTAACAAAACCAACTGGTAATCATATACTTTTAAATCAGTTCCTTTGAGGGGTTGGCCCGATAGGATATCGGCAGCCCAAACCCATAATTTCCCGTCATTTCCCGTTTTTGCCGTTAGGCCTATATTGGTCACAAGCAGTTGGGTACTGATCCATCGGTCGCTTGTGTAATAGCTGATATGGCAAGGGTTCTCGGATTCTGACCAACGGTATCCTTTCGGGAAATAATAATCCACATAATCATCCCCACTACCCCAGTAATCACCTTCTTCAGCACTTTCAGGGAGATTCGTAAAATGAGTATTCGAGCAGGGATAAGCCGAATATTCTGGCTTCATGCCCAGAGTAATCCGATAAATAGCCCCTGGTTCGGTCTTAATCAGTTCAGTCAGATTAAGAAAGTAAGTTTCCCACTGAAAAGGAACAGCTGTTTTATTCTTGGTAAGATCTAATGTGGTGCGGGCAACTACTTTGCCAACCCTCCGCATATCATAGCCACTGCTTATTTCATTATCCTGCAGAAAATTTTTCACGTTCTGCTCGAGGATTCGAATAACCTTAACATCTACGGCCTTGAGCCCTACAGCGGCAAAGGGCAGATTGACATTACCGGAAGAAGGAAGAATATTACCGCTTTGCAACCATTTTAGGGCAGGCTTAGGAAAAATTCCTTCAATTTCCATCGATTGTCTGTGAGAGGCTTGTCGTCCCCTTACATCTTTTATACCCGGGAAGATTTCTATTCGGCTACCACCCGTAAAATCACTATCGAAATAACAGAACAGCTGATTTTCGCGAATTTGGAAACGTCGGGGAGTGATTCCATCGAGTAAAACCAAACCATTGAGGTTTTGCTGCGGATCGAGGGGTTCGCTAAAAGCCAGCCATAAATAATTCTCTTCACCAAAAAACATACGCCATTGAAGTATACCTGGTTCCTTTTCGTTAAAAAGGATTTCTTTTCCCAGTTCTGCAGGAATGAAGAAATTATCTCCTCTTGTGATTAGCTCAATTCTGGAGAGATGAGGAGGACGGTTAAAGGTATCACTGGTAAAGTTAAAATCTCTTCCCCCGTTAGCAGCCTCCCAATGCAATTTCAATTCTTTGCCGCCAACCTTCAAGCCTAAACGGGCTTCAAGCTCCTTAAACTCAGCGGGATTAGCACTTCTAACTTCTCCCTTTACATAATATATAGTGTTCCCTTGCCTTTCCAGGGCATGTAGCATCCACTGACTCAATTGAAAACCCTGCTCCATCACCTGAATACCAAACCTAAACCGACGCAATTCTTTAGGAACTTTGATGAGCCGATCCATGCAAAGCTCAAAAAGATAAATCCGCCCTTCCTTTAAAGGCTTTTCAGGCTTTAAAACCAGCGTGTAAGCATCGGGCCAGCTTAAGTTACCCCTCACTTTCGGTCGCGACCGCAAAAGGTCAGTGGCTTTCAATTGCTTCTGAACCGCAGTATCTACCGGAAAAGTAAATCGTATGCTGATGAATGCCTCGGAAGCCACTGTCCCCGTGGTAAACGACTCAATATATGCCTCGAAGGCCGGATCAAAAACGGGAATTCTATCCTTACGTGAGCAGCTGGTCCAGGTAATTATAAGCGTTCCCAAAATTAAAACCTTTAAGTATTGCCTAATATTCATGCGTATAACTTTAAATGTTATCTACAAAAGTAGGGCAGTCTATCCTAAGCTATTCCTTATATTTCAATTTTTTTAAGACAGAAATAAGGCTTCATAAAAATGTTTTTTTCAAATAGTTGATGCTTATTTCCATTTCATCCTTCCAAAGCGCAATTTGAAATTCCACAATGCAGAAAAGTACAATTAATTCTTGGTAAAACTGTCAAACGAAGGCAAAACTGTTGTAAGTTTGCCGGCTCAAAATTTGAACCCCCTGTTTATGAACAGAAAGAAAGTGGCCGTCATTGGAATTGGACAATTTGGAGAAGCCATAGCCAAAAACCTAACGCGCAAAGGAGCAGAAGTATTGGCCATAGATAATGATGCCAAAAAGATTGACCGAATTTCAGAAGATGTGTCATACGCTGTTGTTCTGGATGCCACCGACAAGAAAGCATTGCTCAGCCAGAATATCACCGATTTTGATGCTGTGGTTGTGGCCATTGGCGGAAAATTCGAGCAACGATTGTTATGTGCATCTCTATTGCTTGATTTGAAGGTAAAACGCGTAATCACTCGTTACCAGGGAAAAAGCCAAAAAATGATATTGGAAAAACTTGGTCTTACAGAGCTTTGGGCTCCGGAAGATGAAGTGGGTGCTATTGTTGCCGAACGTCTGCTCAATCCAACGGTGATGTCATATTTGCAATTGCCTGATAATTATCGCATTGTAGAGATGCTGACACCGCGGGGGGCTGTCGGGAAAAGCATTCTCGAAATTAATTTACGAGATAATTACAGATTATCACTGATTACCATCAAGGAAGAATGTTCAGCCATAAATAACGGCATTGCCTGTACCGAATATCATGTTACCGGAGTACCCGATTCAAGTTACATAATTAAAGCAACCGACCGTTTGGTGCTTTTTGGTACAAATAATGACATTGACAGGTTTATTCAAGTAAACGAATAAATAACCTAATTTTAACAGGAGTTTACTACCCCTTCCATCCATGCTATCGCATTATATTAACCGAATTTTACAATTCTTTAATACCCTCAAGGGAAAGCGAAATTTCCGCAAATACTTCTCACGCCGTGAAATTGATAAGGTTAGAGAATCAATCAACCGTAGGCTTTACGACCATAAAGAAAAGCTCTTGTATTACCTGAGAATACTCAGTTTTATCGTTTCGGTATTAAGTCTGGCAGCCATCATATATTACCATGGATTTCCCCAGACCCCCCAAAGTCACTGGTTTATCCAGCGATTTATTTATGGTTCATTGATGTTTTATGTTATTAAATTCTTTCTCAAGTTTTTTTACGACTTTCATCCTCTTACCTTCCTCCGACAAAACTGGCTTGAAACTCTTTTGGTATCCTTTATAGTATCGCTAGGGTTATTCTCAGTCACTTATGGCACAGACAATGTTTACCAGTTTTTTGTGAGGCTTGGATATAAAGATGTACCCCAGTTATTTATCATTTTCTTCCAGCTATATGTTTTTATCTTCATAGGCTCGGAGCTGGTGAAGGCGAGCCATTACATTGATCGCCTGCACATTGGACCAGCCGGATTGATGGTTTCTTCCTTTCTCCTGATTATTGGAGGTGGAACTCTTTTGTTGATGCTTCCCGAAATGACTACTTCCCAGTCAATATCATTCTGGGATGCGCTATTTACCAGTACATCTGCTACCTGTGTAACCGGGCTAACAGTTGTCGATACTTCTACCTACTTCACTTTTAAAGGGCAATTGGTTATTCTAGTATTGATTCAGTTAGGGGGTATCAACATATTAGCATTTGCTTCATTTTTTGCCAATTTTTACGGAGGAGGAGTCGGTCTCAGACAACAATCTCTGCTTAAAGACCTGCTCTCAGTCAGTGGTTTATCCGACACAAGAGCCATACTGAAAGAAATCGTTATTTACAGTTTTGTCATTGAAATCATTGGTAGTATTTTACTTTACCTCTGCTGGCTTTCCACCCACTACGACCATCATGTGGCAGGCCTGGGCTGGGCTGCACTCTTCCACTCAGTTTCAGCGTTCAACAACGCAGGGTTTTCTATATTTCCGGGGGGGCTGATGTACGATGGTATTCGCTTCAATTTTGTTTCCCATTGGATTATAATGATTTTGATAGTATTGGGAGGATTGGGCTTTAGTGTTATTCAGGATGTATTCAGCGTTAAGGCCATAATGAAGCGTCATAAACAAAAATGGGTCAGAAAAAAAGTACAGACGAGAATCGTTTTGGCAGTTACTATCTGGCTTATATTTATCGGTGCACTGTTTTTCTTCTTTATTGAGAGAAACAACACCCTTGCCAACCTTAGCTGGATAGAAAAAATAACGTTGGCCCTGTTCCAGTCGGTTACCACCCGAACGGCAGGATTTAACACGGTGGATATAGGAGCCCTTGCCCTTCCTTCACTGGTTCTCTTTATGTTTTTGATGTACATCGGAGCAAGTCCAGGAGGTACAGGGGGAGGTATCAAAACCACTACTTTCCTGGTATTGTTTAAATCAGCCGTGGCTACCATAAGGGGTAAAAAACACATAGAATCCTTTCGGCACACTATTTCTTTCGAAACCGTTGACAAGGCTTATAGTGTAGCCTTATTTTCAATGATGCTTATCTTCCTTGCTATCTTTCTTATGACCCTTGCAGAGCCTCATTTCAGCTTGGTCAGCCTTGCTTTCGAAGTGATATCAGCCTTTGGCACCGTGGGTCTCAGCATGGGTATTACCCCATACCTGAGCGAATTTGGAAAGTTAATTATTACCATCACCATGTTTATTGGCCGTATTGGCACACTAACTCTGGCCATCGCTTTCCTTAAAAAGGCAACCTTTAGCGACTACACCTATCCCAGAGCCGATATCATGATTGGTTAGCCTGTATCCATTCAATAATCAGCCGCCCCTTCGATTTGCCAATCACCTTTTCGATATCTTCAGAAGAAGCTTCCTTAAGTTTTTTAACCGAACCAAATTCTTTAAGCAATTTTTCAGCCGTATTCTTTCCTATTCCAGGTATTTCCGTAAGTTCGGTTTTAATCAGGTTTTTTTGCCGTTTTTTTCGATGATGGGTGATACCAAAACGGTGAGCCTCGTCGCGAATATGCTGAATGAGCCGCAAAGTCTCCGATTTCTTGTCGAGATACAAAGGAAGAGAATCCTCCGGAAAATATATTTCTTCCAGTTTTTTAGCAATACCAATGATGGTAATTTTGCCCCTCAGCCCCAACTTTTCGAGGCTTACCAGCGCTGAAGAAAGTTGCCCTTTACCCCCGTCAATCACAATTAATTGGGGCAAATCCTTTCCCTCCTCAAGCATTCGGCGATACCGACGGTAAACAATTTCTTCCATGGAAGCAAAATCGTTGGGGCCTTCTACATTCTTGATGTTGAAATGACGGTACTCGCTTTTTGATGGCTTACCGTTGCGAAACACAACCATGGCGGCCACTGGATTTGTCCCCTGCAAATTACTGTTATCGAAACACTCGATGTGCTCAGGCAAAACTGGCATACGCAAATCTTTCATCACCTGTTTTAGTAGGCGGCGTGTATGCCTTTCAGGATCTACCAGTTCGGCCTGGCGTTGCTTTTCTTGCCTGAAATATTCGGCATTGCTTTGCGAAAGTTCAAGTAATTGTTTCTTATCTCCCTTTTGCGGTACGGTTAAGGTAACCCCTTCCAGCTCTATGCCCGGATCGAAGGGTACTATAATTTCAGGACTTTCGCTTTCGAAACGCAAACGAAACTCCAGAATGCCATAAGAAAGAAGCTCTTCATCTGCCTCTCCCAGTTTTTTGCGAATCTGCAGGGTATGCGACTGCACAACTGCACCTTCCGAAACTTTCAGAAAATTGATGTAGGCTTCCTTTTCGTCGCTTACGATAGAAAAAACATCGGCCTGTAAACCTGTATTGCTGAAAACCGGCGACTTGCTCTGGTAAGCCTGCAATAGCTCCAGCTTTTCCTTGATTTTCTGAGCTTCCTCAAATTCCAGTCTCTCGGCATGCTCCATCATTTCGCGGCGCAAGCGCGAGGTGAGCCCCCCCAGGTTACCCCGTATGATTTCACGAATAGCCGCGATATTGGCATTGTAGTCTTCCTCGCTCTGCAAGCCAATGCAGGGAGCCTTGCAGTTGCCGATATGATACTCGAGGCAGGGCTTAAACTTTCCGCTGCTGATGTTTTTGGGAGTTAGACTCAGATTGCACGTACGCCGGGGAAAAAGCTGCCTGATGAGGTCGAGCAGATTTTTCAGCACGCGGCCTGAGGCATAAGGGCCATAAAATCGCGAACCATCCTTCACCGGATTGCGGGTAGTGAAAATGCGGGGAAAGGGCTCGTTTTTAATGCAAAGCCAGGGATAGGTCTTATCATCTTTCAGATTGATATTGTAGCGGGGCTGATGTTCCTTTATCAGGTTGTTTTCCAGCAGCAAGGCATCCATTTCGGTTTTAACCACTATCACACGGATATCAGCTACCTTGCGGGCCATCACCCAAACCTTGGCACTTACTCCGCTATCTTTGTTGAAATAGGAAGAAACCCTTTTCTTTAGGTTGCGGGCCTTCCCAATGTAGATAATTTCACCCTTCTCATCAAAAAACTGATATACGCCCGGACTGTCGGGAATGGTTTTTAATAAAGCGCTTATTTTTTCTTCGAAAGGATGTCCCTCCAGCATGGCTTTGCACCTTAGCTTCGCATATGATTCCAGCCCTGGGCTTGCAGGGGTATCTGTTTTCTATCGTTGGTAATCAGATATTTACCCTCTGAGGCTTCGGTAATATGCCCGATGACGCTGATTCCTGGCAGTCCCTTGATTTTCTCATATTCCGAAAGAGGAACCGTAAACAGAAGCTCGTAATCTTCGCCTCCGTTGAGAGCCGCAATAGAGGGTATGATTTTAAATTCCTCACACAGCAGAAGGGTAGCAGGGTCGATGGGGATTTTTTCTTCGTAAACGGCACAGCCCGTGCCCGATTGCTTGCAGATATGGAGCAATTCGCTGGCCAGGCCGTCGGAAATGTCGATCATACTGGTGGGCACAATGCCGGCATCGTTGAGCAGGCGAATGACATCGCGCCTGGCCTCAGGTTTCAATTGACGTTCAAGCACATAGTCATTGCCCTCTAACTCGGGCTGCACGGCTGGATTGGCCAGAAAGGCTTTTTTCTCGCGCTCGAGCACCAATAATCCCATGTAGGCAGCCCCCAGATCGCCCGAAACGCAGATCAGGTCGTTGGGACGGGCTCCGCTGCGGTAAACCACTTTATCTCGTTCTACTTCACCAATAACTGTTATGCTGATAAAAAAACCACCCCGGCTTGATGTCGTGTCACCTCCCACCAAGTCTACCCCATATTTATTACAGGCCATTTTCAGTCCATCATAAAACTCCTCCAGGGCTTCGACCGAAAACCGGTTAGATACCGAAATACCTACCACCATTTGCCGTGGTTGTCCGTTCATAGCATAGATATCCGAAAAATTGACCACAGCAGCCTTGTATCCCAGATGCCTTAAAGGAGTATAGGATAGGTCGAAATGAACCCCTTCGTTTAAAAGGTCTTTGGTAATCAGTATAAGCTTACCCCCATAATCGAGCACTGCAGCATCGTCGCCAATGCCTTTAATCGTGCTGCTGAGTGAGGGTTGTATGTCGGTTGTAAGCCGGTCGATCAATCCGAATTCGCCCAGTTCGCTGAGTTCCGTGCGGCTTGGGCGAGAGTCTAATATGCTCATTTTTATTTTTTCTGCAAAATTACATGTTACCTTATAAACCTACCCTTTCAGCAGTATATTGCCTGCCGAAAAGAAAAGGATCAGATCTAATACGGACGGGTACGGACGGGGAATCGAACTACGAAACCCGAAGGTCTTCCCTGATATCCTTAAAAAGCACCTGCATCACTTCATTCAACTCTTCCTTACCTGCTCCGGGTTTGAAGACATGATCAGGCGTAAGGTAATGAAGAGTATGAGACTCTTTGAAGAGTTTTTCGCCTCCTCCGGTAATATTGAGCATGATATCAGCCTCAGGATCGATGCGGTTGTCGCCTATGGCCTGAATGAGAGAGGCCAGAGCCACTGCAGCAGCCGGGTGAATATCTATACCTTCGGTTTCGGCAAAAAGTTCGGCTGCAGCAATGGCCGAAGTGTTATTCACTTTCAAAATATCGCCTCCGGTATCCTGCAGGGCATCGAAAAGACCGCCGGTAATACTATAGGGAGGTTTGCGGTTGGAGAGCACCTTCGAAAAAATCTGTTCTACCTGCTGACGGGCCAGATTTTCATCGAGCGGAAGCAGTTCGCGCGAACCAGCCTTCCAGGCATCATACATGGGCGTGAAAGGCTCGTTTTGCGAAACCATAAGTTTCATCTTATGATTGCCAAACCTCCCATCGGCCAGCAGACGCAAATTGGCTTCCCAGGCGGCTATGGCCCCGGTACCGCTACCTACAGCCTGAAAATAATAGTCAGGGATACGGCCAATGGCCATTACGGCCGATAGCACAGTAGTCCCCATCCCGTCGCGCCGAGCAATGTTTTTTGCACCGCCTTCGGCCAAAAACCCCGGAAGGTTAGCTACGAGATTCGATAAGGCAATGGCATCGAAGTAATCGCTGCCGCTGGCTGTGCAAACCAGATGCACCGAAGGCGAAAAAGGCCGGTCGGACCATAAGGCATCAATGTTGTCTTCGGGCACACACAACAAAAGCGGAATATCGTTGTCTGAGCATACCCTGGCAAATGCCCGGGCTGTATTTCCGGCCGAAGCAACAACCACAATTTTCCCCGGATGACTCCCCAGGCGGCTGCAAACCGAGAAGGCTTCCAATTCCTTAAACGAACAGGTGGACATATGAATGCCTTTATCGGGCCAGTAGCCGCTAAATGTAATCCACAAATTCTTCAATCCCAGCACACTGGCCAGTTCCTTGCTTTTATAGGTATAGGGAGCTTCCGATAACTCTAAATATTGGTGAAAAGGCAACCAATCGGCAAAACGGAAAATGCCTGTGGAGGGAGGGTTAAGGTTGATTTGCTTACATGCGTATTCAGCTCTCAGCAGCGAAGGGGTGGTTTCACCGGGAGGATCGAGCATCCAGCCCGTGTCGTCATATATCTGACCACTTCGTACTGAAAGAAGCCGATAGGAGGTGGGCGAAAGTTTATTTTTCATAAAAGCCAAATCATAGGCAAAAGTAATAAGTTGCTTAAAAACAGAAAACCTGCCCGGTTAAGAAGCAGGTTTTCTATTAAGACTGCCTTACTGAAGCCTTAGGAACTCTGTTTGGGTTGAGCCGCCAGAATGAAATCGCGCTGCGATTTATAGAGATTCGTGATAAAATTGGCCAGGTTCTTCGATTCTGCAAGCAGATTAAGGAACAACACAGAATTTTTGGTTCCGGTTTCATGGTTTTTAATACGCCTTACCTGGGCCTTACGCGATTTTTCTATTTCCTCAATCAGCTTCTGCTGCAGTCCGACAATCTCATCGCGTTTAGAAAAATCTCCCGTTTCTATGGAAAGTTTAATAGATGACACCAGTTTCTCGAGATATTCATTGATTCGCTGCAGCTCGGCTTTCTGGGTAGAAACCATGCCTTTGTGATTATTCTCTACATGCTGCTGCATGGGTTCGGCAATGTAACTTACACAGTGAGCAATTTCACGCAGAAAATCAACCACCTGAACATAGAAATGGCCCGCCTCCAGCGCATCATCCTTCAGATGGTCAACCACATTGTGCACATTGTTTTTCAGCAGCTTGGTGTGTTTATTAAACTCGCTGACTTCAGCATTCAGCTTCTTCAACTTTTTCCGGTCTTCCTTATTGAAGGCGTTGAGCAGGCGTTTATACAACGAAGCGGTAAGCTCCAGCGAATGAAGGATATCTTCGTTGCATCTTGAAACGATAGCTTCGAGAGAAATAACAGAGGTTGAGTCAGCCAGGTCTTTGGCCTGCTGATACTCCTTCTCTTGGCGTAGGAAAATCTTCTGCTGACGATAAAGGATGTAAATGGCCAGTAAAATTAAACCTATGATGGCGTAAAACTCCCCGTAAAAAATGATGACCGCAAGAATAAAACTGACGGTAAATGCTATGAAAGCCGTTACAAACCAACCGGCAATCACCGTCAGAACCCCGGCCACCCTATACACCGCACTTTCCCTTCCCCAGGCACCATCGGCAAAAGAAGTTCCCATAGCAACCATAAAAGTAACATAGGTGGTACTGAGAGGCAGTTTGTGGGAAGTGCCAAAGGCAATGAGTATGGAAGCTACCACCAGATTCACACTGGCCCTGATCAGGTCGAAGGAAATGCCCTTTTTACGCGCTTCTTCAATTTCATCATTCGGAGGAGGGGTAAATCGTTTGGTAAGAAAATTCTGAACGAAAGCAGGGATGATTTTTTCGATGATTTCACCCGTACGTATGAAATAACGCACAATAGCTCTTGACACGTCGTTAGGCGAAAACCTTTCTATCCCTTCATCCTGACGGCCCAGTCCCACCTCGGTGTTGGTAACTAAACGGGCTTTGCGGGAGAAAATCAGCGTAAGGCCCATAACAATACCTGAGGCAAAGAGCATATACCATGGCGATTTGATGGCTCCGGCCAACCCTTCCATGGTAAGCTGATGCGGCTCCAACCCCGATTTAAGGTAAATTTTAAAAGCCTCATAGCCGGCCAGCGGAGCCCCGATGAAATTAACCAGATCGTTGCCGGCAAAGGCCATAGCCAGGGCAAAAGTTCCGGTCAGGACCACAATCCTTAGAACATTCGTCCTAAAGAGCCAAATCAGCAATTGGAACAAAACCGAAAATCCTATAAAACACACAGCCAGTATCAAAGTGGAATTTGTCTCAAAATATTGAATGACCTCCTCGCTCATGAAAGTAGTTCCCTTGGCTCCCTTTAGCACCAGAAAATAAATGATGGCTGTAAACGATAAGCCACCCCAGATTCCGCCCAGATATTTCACCTTTTCCTTGAAGTTGAAGGTGAAGATGATTCGGCTGAAATACTGTACTATGCTTCCTACCGTGAAAGCAATAACTACCGATAACAAAATACCGGAAATGATGGCCAACACCTTGGCCGAATTAATGTAGGCAGCAATATTACCGATTTCTCCGGTTTCGCTTAGTACCTTAAAGGTAGCTATAGAAACCGATGCTCCTAACAATTCGAAAATGATCGAAACCGTGGTAGAGGTAGGCAATCCTAGGCTATTAAAGGCATCGAGCAGGATGACGTCAGTGATCATCACAGCCAGAAAAATGTACATCACCTGATTAAAGTAAAACATCCCAGGATTGAATATTCCGCTTCGGGCAATTTCCATCATACCGCTTGAGAACAGGGTACCTATAAGCAATCCCAAAAATGCCACCCCCATAATGATGCGAAATGAAGCCACCTTGCTCCCTATGGCCGAATTAAGAAAATTTACCGCATCATTACCCACGCCCACAATCAGGTCGGTAATAGCTAGCACAAAAAGAAAACCTACAATAAGCAAATAAATTTGATCCATATCTTTAAAAAATTGTAATTGTTAAATTTAAAATAAAAATCGGGTGCATTCTACACGTTGATCGATTCCTCCCGGAAACTAAGGCAAAAGTAGAAATTGGTTTTTGCCCGGCTAAAGTCTGTATTTTAATTTATTGTTAAAACTGACAAATTTTCATACCTAAAATACTCAAGCGATGGTTTCGGAACTTCTATCATACTTTTAAAACAAATTTATAATCAATAGATTAGACAAGATTAATAAAATTTCACAAGTAAATTTTTCTAACATCTTTCACGTTCGGTTCTGTTTTTGCTAATTTTGCAGCCCCTGATTAATGAATGAATATTCACTCAAATAAAAAACATGGCAAGAAACACCGACCCTACCCGCCTCGAAAAAATACACCAGGCCACCATGCATATGGTGGTACAAAACGGATACGGAGGAGCCTCTATATCCTCCATTGCCCGACAGGCAGGTGTGGCCGAAGGCTACCTCTATCGCTTCTACAAAGGCAAGTCGGAACTAGTTAACGAACTATTTTACAAGGCATTGAGCGAGGTGGCCAATCACATGGAAGAAGTGCTACAGCGATCACAAACCCTTGAAGAGGTGCTCGACGAACTCCTCGACCAGATGCTCAGGCTGACCCGCGACACGCCTGAGAAAATCATGTTCCTCTATAAACTCATGCACGACCACACCTTTCGCATGGAAGACACCCTGCGCGATCGTATTTTTCAGATATGTAACAGCTTTCGAAAGCTGGGTATAGAAACCGGACAGATGGACCCGATGATATCAGAAGAAAACATCTACCTGCTTTGTGTGGGCTATCCCATTACCTTCATCAATTCGCGCATCAAAGGACTGTTTTATACACACAAGCTCGACAGCAATGAGCTATCAACCGTCAAGGCATTGATATTAAAATCTTTAAAAAAATAAGGTATGAACAATAAACTAATCTTCATGGGTTTCTTCTTGTATACGCTGAGTCTCGCGTGTCCTATGAAGGCCCAGCGACCGCTCACCTGGAAAGAAGCCCTCGACCTCACGCTCAACAACAACCCCGCCCTTCGCCAGGCCGATTATCAGGTGCAGGAAAAGAAAGCCCTTCATCAGGCTGCCCGCAATCTTTACCTGCCTCAGGCCGATTTGAATGCCAACTATGTTCACCTGTCAGACGACATTCATCTCGATCTGACTCCGGTACGCGACGCCATTACGCCTTTATACGGAGCTCTGGGTAAATATGGCGTATTCTCCGGAGTTCCCAACCCCGACCCTGCCACCCAGCAAATCATGCCCATTCTACCCGACAATCTTTCTACAGCCGTCGTCAGGCAGAAATTGCTCGAAGGACTGGATCAAGTGGAGAAAGGAGAGTGGGATCAGATGATTCAGAAAAAAGAATTTGCCACCCTGCAGGCCTCGGTCAACTGGACCCTTTATGCCGGCGGACGGGTAAGGATAGCCAATCGGGTAGCCCGGCTGCAGGAAGGCGAATCCGAATGGAAGCGCCGGCAGGTGGCCGGAGAACTAATGGCAGAATTAGCACAGCGGTATTATGGAGTGAACTTGGCTCTACAGGCAGTTAAGGTACGCGAAATGGTGCTCGACGGCATGATGCGCCATCTCAACGATGCCACCCGTATGCATGAACAAGGTTTAATTTCTAAAGCTGAATTGCTGAATGCCAAGGTGTATGCCTCGCAGGCCCAACGCGAGCTCGACAAGGCACGCCGCGAACTGGAAACCGCTCGTGAAGCCCTTAGAAATACACTGGGCACTGAAAGCTCAGAAATGCCTTTACCCGTATCCCCACTCTTTTATATCGACAGCCTGCCCCCTCTTACCTATTTCCTCGAACAGGCTCAGCGCAACAACCCCCAGCTACGTCAAGTGGAAAACTTGAGTAACCAGGCCCAGGCCGGCGAAAAAGTGAGCCTGGCAGCCTTTTTACCTGCAGTAGGCTTAAAAGGCACTTACGATATCGCAAACAAAGACCTTTCGGAACAGGCCCCCGAATGGATGGTTGCTGCTGGCCTGCAATGGACTCTTTTCGACGGCACAGCCCGCATGCGAAAACTTCAGGCCGCCCGCATGAAAACCCATCAGGTAGAAGAAGTACAAAAGAAAGCCGAGGCCGACATTAATACTATGATTATCAAACTTTACAATGAATTGAACATGTACCTCGAGCAGATACACCAGATTGAAAACGATCTGGCCTTTACAGACGAACTGGTTCGCGTAAGAGAAAAAGCCTTCGAGGAAGAAATGGCTCCGGGAACCGATGTAACCGATGCCCGCCTCTTGCAGGCCAAAACGCGGATAGAGAGGTTGCAGGCCATGTATGGATTCGATACCAGCCTGGCCCGTCTGCTGCAATATGCCGGAATCCCGGAACAATTCACAGCCTGGCAGTCGTCAGACAAAGCCCGCACAGGCTCACTATAAACCATTGTTAATCAGAAGAAAACAAAATTAACTTTCAAAAATATTCAACCCATGAACACAGCTAAAGCAAACGAAATCAGGAAAAGCGGAATATGGCCCGCTGCCGTGGGGCTCTTTATCGTTGGAGCCTTTTTCCTATATTCAGTATGGATTCTTTCCCTGCCCCGCCCCTTTGAAGTGCAGGGCGAAGCTGATGCCACCCAGATAAAAGTGGCCTCCAAACTTACCGGACGTATCGACAGCATCGCCGTGCGCAAAGGCGATAAAGTACAGAAAGGGCAGTTGTTGTTTATCATACACAGTCCCGAGGTGGAAGCTAAGCTCGAGCAGGCCCGGGCCGCACTCGAGGCAGCCGAAGCCCAAAACAAAAAAGCAATAGCCGGAGCCCAACGCGAAGACATTGAAGCAGCCCGCAACAGTTACCTGAAAGCAGAAGCTGCGGCCGAACTGGCCGAAAAAACCTTCCGCCGAATTGAGAAATTATATCAGGACGGAGTAGTGCCGGCTCAGAAACGCGATGAAGCCGAAACCCAATACAAGGTAGCCCGCGAAACGGCCCAGGCAGCCAAAGCACTTTACGATAAAGCATTAAACGGCACCCGCCCCGAAGACAAGGAATCGGCCCGGGCGCTGGTTCATAAGGCCAATGCAGCTATCAGTGAAGTAGAAGCTTACCTTACTGAAACCCGCATCTATGCTCCCATTGCAGGCGAGGTATCTAACATCATTGCAGAAAAGGGTGAAATTGTAACGGCAGGTTATCCGGTTATTACCTTGGCCGACCTCAACGATTGCTGGATTTCTTTCAATCTACGTGAAGACCTGCTGGCCGACATCCGGCAGGGAAGCACTTTCAATGCAAGAATCCCTGCCCTGGGCAATCGCGTAATCCCCCTACAGGTTATCTATATTAATCCCCTGGGCAACTTTGCCACCTGGAATGCCACTAAGACTTCAGGCGACTTCGACCTAAAAACTTTCGAAGTGCATGCACGCCCCACTGAAAAAATCGAAGGTTTGCGTCCGGGCATGAGCGCTCTGGTTGATTGGAACCAGGTAAGAAAATCCAACAAGAAATAACCAATGGCCATGAAAGCATTCCTGAACGACATCCTCAGGGTTATGCAGCGGGAGTATGAGCGATTCGGGACCCGGGCCACCTATGCCTTTTTTGCCTTTCTGGGACCCCTCATAGCATTTACGCTGGTCATCTGGCTATTTTCTTACAATGTCCCGCGAAAATTACCGGTAGCGCTGGTCGATCAGGATCACACTTCCCTGAGCCGCAAGCTGGCTTCGGCCGCTGATGCCACCCCCATAGCCGACATCGAAACATACCCCGACCCCGCAGCTGCCCAAAAAGCCCTCATGCAAGGCAAAGTAGATGCAATCTACCTGATTCCCGCCCAAACCGAAAAAAAGGTACTAAGCGGGCAGCAAGCCCAAGTGGTGCTCTACCTTAACAACACTAACGTTCTGAAAGGTGGGCTTTTAACATCAGGAATCATGAAATCGTGCCTAACCCTTTCATCTGGGATCCAGGTACTCAGCCGTACCAAAAAAGGAGAGACCTGGGAGCAGGCTCTGGCAGCTACCATGCCTGTAATGCCCGATACCCATATACTTTTCAATCCCTTTATCAACTACTCGTATTTTCTGGCCTCCATGCTGATGCCCGTCATGCTCATCGTCTTTGTGCTGATGGGCACGGTATATGCCGTAGGTACCGAATTAAAACAGGGCACAGGTGTACACTGGCTGGAAACCGCCCGCGGTAACATCTGGACGGCGCTACTGGGCAAAATGCTGCCCTACACCTTCATCTTTCTGATCCAGGCCTGGATCATGGACTTGCTGCTGTTTCATTACCTGGAGGTACCTCTGCACGGGCATCTGCATGTTTTGCTGGTAACCCAGTTGCTGCTAATCCTCAGCTACCAGTTTCTGGCGGTTTTCCTGATAGCCATCACCAGCAATCTACGCCTGGCGCTTTCGCTTGCAGCAGCCTACACTATGATGGCCCTCACGTTTTCGGGTTTGACCTATCCATTGGCCGACATGCCCCCGTTGGCCCGCAGTTTTGCCAGCCTCTTTCCTTTTACTTATTACCTGCAAAACTTCATAGGCCAGGCTCTGCGCAATGAACCTTCGGTCAACGGGCTCATACCCATGCTCTGGCTGTGGGCTTTCATGGTGCTCGGCGTTCTCTTCGTTCCCCGCCTGCGCTATCTGCTGACCCATGAAAAATTCTGGGGAAAAATCTAAAAAACTTACCACCATGAAGAAAATCAGACGTTTCCTCACCCATATTTCGGCTTACTGGTACGACGAACTCAAAATCATTTTTCACGATTGGGGCGCTATTCTGGTATTTTTCGTAGCCATCCTTGTTTATACCGTCATTTATTCCATAGCTTATAAAAACGAGGTGTTGCGTGAAATTCCTGTAGCCCTGGTCGATCTGGACCACTCGGCTACCAGTAGGCATTTGGGGAGAATGATAGATGCTACCGAACAGATTCATATCACCCTTAAGCCTACCAGCCTGGAGGAGGCCCGCGAACTTTTTTACCAGGGAAAAATCAATGGCATTGTGCTTATTCCCGATGGGTTTGAAAAGGAGCTTTTGGCCGGCCAGCAAACCATGCTACCAGTTTATTGCGATGCCAGTTACTTCCTGTATTACAAGCAGGTTTACACCAGTGTTATTTCTTCCCTTACTCATTTCAACGGGTTGGTCAAGGTGCAACGCGCTCTGATGAAAGGAATGTCGTATAACCAGGCATTAGCCAGCGCTGAGCCCATTGCCTTCCATTACAAATATCTATTCAACCCCGCCGGTGGATATGGCAGTTTCGTGATGCCCGGCATCATTCTCATTATTTTGCAGCAAACCTTGCTGATAGGTATTGGATTGTTGGGAGGCACTACCCGCGAACGAAATTATTTCAATCACAACCTGCATGAAAAAATCATCCCTGGTGGAGCTTTTTCGGCTGTACTTGGGAAATCGCTGGCCTATCTAACGGTATACACCTTCACTTCCATCTATGCCTTATATTGGGTCTATCACTGGTTTCAATTCCCGGATAAAGGGACATTCATCACCGTTGTCTTACTTCTGATACCCTATCTTTTAGCTGTGTCTTTTTTGGGACTGGCTATCAGTGTCTTATTCAAAGAAAGAGTGGATGCACTGATGTTTATGGTTTTTCTCTCGCCTGTCGTACTCTTTCTGAGTGGTTTATCCTGGCCATCGGTTTCCATCCCTCCGGCTCTTTACCAGCTAGGTAAAATTTTCCCCAGCACCTTTGCTGTGCCGGCTTATGTAAGGATAAGAAGCATGGGAGCCGGTGCTACGGATATTTCTTACGAACTGGCCATGCTGTGGCTTCAGGTACTGGTATATTTTACCCTTGCTGTTGTTTCATTCTCTCTTGCCCGTCATAGGTTCTCTAAAACGCTACTGAGCCGCCGGCTGATAAAAAGTTAACTCTAAATACCTTTTCGGCAGAATCCTTTACCTTTGCAGGCCCTTAAGTCCTGGCAATATGAACGAAATTTCTCAAAAAATCTTTCTCTACAACACGCTCACGCGTCGCAAAGAAGAGTTTATTCCCAATCATCCTCCCCATGTAGGTATGTACGTTTGTGGCCCTACGGTTTACGGGGATGCTCACCTGGGTCACGCCCGCCCGGCAGTAACTTTCGATGTTATTTATCGTTACTTAAAATATTGCGGGTATAAAGTGCGCTATGTCAGAAATATAACTGATGTAGGACACCTGGAAAACGATGCAGACGAAGGTGAAGACAAAATACAGCGCAAGGCCAGGCTCGAACAGCTGGAACCCATGGAAATTGTGCAACGCTACACCAACAGCTATCACCGCAATATGGACCAGCTGAATGTGCTTCGCCCCGATATTGAACCCAGAGCCACAGGACATATTATTGAACAACTGGAGCTGGTGAAAAAAATACTGAAGAATGGTTTTGCTTACGAAAGCGAGGGCTCGGTGTATTTTGATGTAGAGAATTATAACCGCAAATATCCTTATGGAATCTTGTCAGGGCGCAGATTAGATGAATTACAGGCCTTTAGCCGCGAACTTGAAGGCATCAGCGAAAAACGCAGCCCCTACGATTTTGCTTTATGGAAAAAAGCCCAACCCACGCATATCATGCGCTGGCCCTCACCCTGGAGCGACGGGTTTCCCGGCTGGCACCTCGAGTGCAGTGCCATGGGCGCCCGCTACTTGGGTGAAACCTTCGATATACATGGCGGTGGCATGGACCTGATTTTCCCGCATCACGAGGCAGAAATTGCACAAAGCGTGGCCGCCAATGGAAAACAACCTGTACGTTATTGGCTCCACAACAACATGGTAACCATCAACGGTCAGAAAATGGGAAAATCGCTGGGCAATTTTATAACTCTGGACGAAATATTCAGCGGAAACCATCCCAAGCTGGAAAAAGCCTACAGTCCGATGAATATCCGCTTTTTCATTCTGCAGGCCCATTACCGCTCTACCCTCGATTTTTCGAATGAGGCGCTGCAAGCAGCCGAAAAGGGGTATAAACGCCTGATGGAAGCATGGAATACCCTTCAAACCCTGACTCCCACTGATGAATCCACTTACGATGCCAACCATTTGCGCAATGCCTGCTTCGAAGCCATGAACGACGACTTCAACACTCCGGTAGTCATCGCCCATCTTTTCGAAGCCGTTAAAACCATCAACAATGCCAAGGCCGGGACAGAAAAGCTCGATGCCACCCAGTTGCAGATACTCAAAGACACCTTCAGCACCTTTCTATTCAATATCCTCGGCCTCGTTGACGAAAAAGCCGGAGACAACAGCCGCCTGACCGAAGAGCTCATCCGTCTTTTAATCGATATCCGTTTGGAAGCCCGTGCACGTAAAGACTGGGCTACCAGCGACCGCATCCGCGACCAGCTCAAAGAATTGGGAATACAGCTTAAAGACGGGAAAGACGGCACCGAGTGGAGTTATTTGTAAGGCAGAGAGAATAAGTCTCTAAGGTTGAACTGCTTTACTCGCTCATTGCAGTACGGAGCTGCAGGTGAAGATAATTTACTTTTCAGCAAAAACTCCTCCCTCCGGCTCTTCTCCTTTAATGCCGATGTATAACAAACAGATTATGGATTAATTACCATAAGAGAGGATTGCTTGCGACTATAAATAAAATAGAACAAGGCAGGGATTAAATAAATACTGACCAATGTCCCTGCACCCAGACCAATTACAATAGCCAACGAGACCGGATTTTGTAAAGCAGTGGAGACATTATTGCCCCACATTTGAGGGACAACAGCCAAAATAGTGGTTAAGCTGGTGATAATAATAGAATTTAACCTCGCCCTGCCACCTGTAATTACTGCTCTGATTAAATGTCGGCCGCTACGGGCTTCCTGAATTATCTTATCAATTTTCAAAATACTGTCATTGATAACCAGACCTGATATTACAATTAATCCAATAAACGACATCAGATTAAGGCCTGTACTAGTAACCCATAATGCCAACATGACAAAAGAATAATCAATAGGTAATTCAATTAAGACAATCAGGGGAATTATCAATGACTCAAACTGGGCGGCTAAGATTAAATAAAGAAGTAAAATAGAAATAATCAGAATATAAATCATTTTAATTAACTGAGCCCGATTTTCCTGGTTATAATCATCAAGAACCAGTTTTCCCTGATATCTTCCCTTGTTAAGGTTAGCTACGATTGAATTCAGTTTGTTATTTAATCTGGGGGAGGTTTGAACAGAAAACAGAACAAATGTCCCTGAAGCATCGGTAAAATATTCTTCAATGCGGGAAGTCATACTTGTTTTTACGAGATTTCCCAGCTCAATACTTGAACCCGTTGAATTATGTATAGGGGCTTCCAACAAATGATTTATAGAGATGCTCGAGGCATTAACAGCATAAACCGGAATCCTGCTCCCCCTTATCGGAAGTTGCATCAGCGGAGCCGGAGCCATATAATTATTTACCTGTTGATAAAAATCTTCTGGCGTAATTCCAGCAACTGCAATTTTCTCCATTTCAGGTTTAAGTAAAATCATTGATGCCCTGACAGGTAGTTCATTTATTTCAATCTCATTGTTTTTTAAATCATTTTCCAAACTATCAATTTTTGATACATCAAAGTGATTTTCATTGTCCAGCAATAATTTAATATATACCTTTTCCTCATCTGCATTGAATACCTTAGTAATCGGACTCAAGGGTTGCCTGAATGAGAAAGAAGCTTCGGGATATTTCGATCTTAGATAATTTGACAGAAATTGAGTAACAGTGTCAAGTTGGGTTGGGCCATGAGTGGCAAAAAATATACACGATTCATTCTCTTTAAAGTCATAATTCTCGCCATAGAGAAAGTCCTGTCTGCCTGCAAAAATCTCGTGATGGACGACGTGATTATTTATCAATGAAGACAACTGCACCATTCGTTTAAAATTTGCTTCCGGTGTCAAAGGCTCATTCCAATGAATACATATCTCACGCTCAGTATAAGGTAATGATGGATAGAGTCTTTTTTCGCTAAAAAATATTCCAATGGGACCCAATATTAAGACTATGCCAATAGTTATTACGGGTACTTTTCGGGATTTTAAAAAACTACGTTCGATGGATTTATGGAGCTTTCCCCATACAGTATTTTTTTTACTTCCTTGTATGAATCTCAGACTCTGTTCATTGATAAAAACCTTAAAAAGTACAGGTAGTAAAAATAAAGCCGTAATGATAGCTGCTGCCTGACTTGAAACGATAGTAAAAGCCTGATCAAAAAATAGCATTCCTGCATATCCGCTGATAAATATCAGAGGAATAAAAATAGCAGCTGTAGTAAAAGCCGAGCTCAGTACTGGAGCAATAACTTCTTGTGTTCCTATTGCGATGGCATCCCGGAGTGGCAAGCCTGTTTTGTAACGCTGCAAAATATTGTCCGAAACAATGATTCCAAAATCAATAGCTAATCCAATAGAGACGATAAGTCCTGCTATACTGATAATATTTAAAGAAATGCGCATCAGATATAGCAACAAGAAAGTAAGGATTACAGAAACAGAAACTGAGATCAATATGACAGAAGCGAGTCTTAACTGCCTGTAGCCCAAGAGGATAATTAAAACCACAAATAAAACTCCCAGTAGCAAACTTCTGAATAAGCTGGTTAACAGTTGATTTACCAAAGTATCCTGAGCCCTTACTAACGTAATTTCCACAGCCGGGTTCGTCATTCTCTGTGCATTAATGATATAATCTACCGAACGCCTGAAATCGCGGAGGCTGGCACCTTCTTTTTTATACAACGCCACCAGTATAGTCTGCCGGCCATCTGCCAAACAAAATCCTTTGGGCTCAGAAATTACCTGAACATCTGCAACATTATGTAAATAGTGCCAGCTTCCGCCAAACTCTACAAGAGTATTTTTAATAGTCTCTATATCGTTGGCAGGATTGCCGACTGAATAATTTACATACACATTATTATCCCTCAGCTTAATTGACTGTAATTCTTTATTTTGAAGTGTAAGGCTGCGGGCCAGGTGTTCAGGAGTGAGTCCGGCTTGAAGATAACCGGGTTTGGGAACAACAATGATTTTCGGGGTTTCCAACCCGGAAGCATCGGCGAAGGCTATTTTATCTGATTGTTCTAATGCGGGAATAAGAGAATTGTTAACCCATTGCGTGAGTTCAAAAAAAGGCTGGCTGGGTGAAAACTTCCCTATGGGCGATCTTCTAAGTGAAACCGTCAGAAAACATACCGGAATGTCAGAAAATCCCCGGCGGACAATGGCCGGATAACTCACATCTGAAGGCAATAGCCTTATGGCTGACTCAATTCTTTCAGCCGCTTCATAAAAGCTGGTATTCATATCTGTACCAGGCACAAAGCGTATATTCACCACCGAATATCCATCCTCTGAACGTGCAACAATCTTATCTAAACCCGGCAAACTAACCAATTTGGATACTAATACGGGAGCAACCTGACGGCTTACATCCTCAGCTGACATCTTTCCACAATCAGTCTTTATGAGCAATTCGGGCAGATCAATGGCAGGTAACAGAGATGTCGGAAGTTTTATCAAAGCCACCACACTCACTACTATAACAGCAGCAAAAATGACAAAAACTGAAACAGGATGGCGAATAAGGTATTTAATCATATATATTCAATTTTCGGGTTTCTGGTTAGCACCAGGAGAGACAAATCCTGCCCAGATATTAAAAGTAATCCAGAAAAGCACATACGAAAACAACAGACCTCCAACTGTTCCCAAGGCAAAATTCCCTAATATCGAGTCTTTGGGAGATAAAATAATTATGGGAAAAAGACCCAATGCAACTGATATGGTCGAAATAGTAATATGTCGTATTTTATCACTAAAAGCCAAAGTCAGGGCATCAAAAGGAGAATTGTTGATCAATAAGCATTTGTATGTATATTGAAAAAACAACAATTGATTGACTACTAAGCCCTGTATTAATATTATTGCTGCCAGCGTACCTACATTGAAAGCAATACCGTTTATTGCATGAATCAATAATACACCCAGGGTGGCAAGTGGCATAAACATCAAAGAAGGAAAGCCATCCCTGAAAGAATTAAGAAAGCCAGTAGCTATCAGATAAATAAATATATACATTAAAAACAGGATTACCAAAACATGCCCGAAAGAATATTCTTCACCACGCTTCATCAGGAAAGAATAATCCGGCAAGCTGGCCCTGAATCCAACGGGAAGCGTTTGATTAATCTCTTTAACCACCTCTTTGTGTATGCGAAAGCCCATTTCAGGGGCAATCTGAATATCAAAAACGATAAATAGCTGGTATTCCTGATTAAACCGATACACGGGCGGTTGCCGCATTATTTCTTGATTTAAAAACACCTGAGGCACATAATTTACTCCACTTGTTAATTCAAATACCGAGTTTTTTAAGTCCCACAACGTCGCTTGAGGCGAAGATGTATCCTTCAGGCAAACGAGAAAATTATTTACCGGAAAATACAACTGACCCTTATATTCAGCCCAAGAAAAAAAGTTAGTATAATTTGTTCCTGCCACCGACGATAACCAGGGGTCGGCTACCCAAAGGGGATTCCTTACTCCCACTTGATTATCGGAACCAGACATTCCTGAATATATTACTATGTCTTTTACTCTTGGCTTCTGGGATAAAAGCCTGTATGCCCTCTCTGAAAAGTACTTTAAATCTTTGTATGAATAACCACTCAGTACAATTTGATATGTACCAACAGCTTTCCCAAATTTATTGACCATCCCCTCTTTCCCTAAAGAAAGCCAACATTCTAAACCTTTTTTGTTTAACGAATATTGTAATAACAAATCATATATTTGTGGCAAGAGGGTTTTCCCCCTTTCAGATGCCGCCTGAATAGCGATATATCCGGTAGTTGATGACTGTAGTTCACTCTCAAAATTTATATCAGTCAAAAAATTTTGAAGTAACTTTTCAATATTTGTGAGCTCGTGTTTGAAGGGTTCCATTCCATAATCTTCAGCCGATTCAAAAGATAAAAACAATTCTTTAGGCTTTTCCTCTGAATTTCTTGCCCCCTTACGAATACAGTTTTTGTAATAATACCACGGAATACCCCCTAAATAATTTTCAAGCACAGGCCTTATCTTTTCTCTAAAACGATAGTTATCAAATACTCTATTGTATAAATTTGCTGCCCATCCTGCTGACTTATTCACTTGTTGAGGAAGAAGGTATACCGGTATGCCTGTTAACAAAATCAATACAAGGATGATAATAAATTTATATTTATTTAGAAAAAAGACATATTTGCTAACCGGAAAAAAAGGCTCATGAGTAAAATTTCCTTTATAGTGAAATGATTTATTACCAGTCATAAGAAAATAAAGAGAAGGCATAAAAAAGATGGATACGATGAGGGCTGCCAGTATCATCACAACCATTACTCCTGCCATTGAAACAAACACAAATGCATATTTCCCTTCCATAAAATACAGACCAGCCGCTGCTGTAACTGTAGTAAAGGCTGCAGCTATCAAAGGAGGACTTCCTTTAAAAAAATGGTTTGGGTCTAGATAGGAGGATTTCATGACAAAGGCATCGGAGATGAGGGCTAAACTAATGGTAATACCTGCCAACGATAAAAGGTTGAGGTGCATACGCAGCAGATAAAATATTGCCATGGAGAACAATAAAGTAACCGGTAGGGAATAAAAGACCACCAGCGACAGTGTGCGATCGCGCATAAAAATTAAAAGAAATAGCACCAAAAAGGCAAGAGATGCTAACCACTGTATCACCAGATTTCTGACATCATAGCGTAAACGAGAAATGGGATCATTCACCCGTTTAAGATGCAATCCTTCCGGGAGTCGTTCACATAGTTTGTTTTCTACTTTGTCCAGATATATCCCGGTTACCAGAGTATTAAGTTTTTTCTGTCCATACACGCTTATTCTGGTTGCAGGCAATCCGTTGTAATGATATACACCCTCTTTCTCATCATAATATTTTCGTAGTGTAAACAAATCCGATACTCTTACAATCTTTCCATCCTTCGCTTTAACCACCCAATCTTCAGGAATAGTGACACCGGCGCCCAGGCCAGGTACCTCAAGTTTCACAAACTGTAAATGTTTGTCATCTTCATGAGATTGAAGATAATCCATACTTGTGTAACGTCCGGGAAACAAAAGGGGTAAAAGCGCCGCGTCAGGAGTTAAACCCATTGCATTTACCTGCTTTCCATCAAACCTAAACTCAACATATTCTTTAAAAGGGTGGCTCATTTCCACTCGCTCAACACCGGGTACCTGTCTTAGGTCAGGCAAAATAATATTATCACTTATCCTTGACATTATAGCAGGAGGTACTTTTCCAAATAAAACAAATTCAGCCAAAACGGATTTCTGAGTTTCGCTCTCACCCGCCGTAAAAACCTCAGGAAACAATACCCCTTCCGGCAACATTTCTTTTAACGGCCTTAACCTGGTTCGAAGATCCAGTAATACTTTTTGCACATTTTTCTTGTTTTTAACTTTGAGTTTTACAGTAGCATGACCCCAATCAGATACTGAACTAATTTCAGATATGCCATCAACCATACTTGCCACTCCTTCAATTCTGGAGGTCAACTGTGAGGCCATAGTTTCCGGGTCTTTCCCTGGCCATACAACTTGTATAAATATACTTTTTGTATATTCGGCATCCTCAGGCACTATGTTTAATAAAGGTAGAATAGCCAGACCGGTAAGCGCAATTGCAACAAAAACAAGCACTTTCGAAAAATGCCCGAGTTCCCGCCTATAATATATTCCAGGAATAGACATAAACAATAAAAATCAGGAGCTAATATGAGTAAGCAACTGTATCCACAACTTTTATAGTTGCATTATGCCCCAGCCAGGCATTATTTTCAATCACAACCACATCGCCCGGCTCCAACCCCGATTCTACGAGGTAATAGTGATCATTCTCAGAGCCTATCGACACCTCAGTCCAATTTGCCTGTCCATTTTTCACCACAAAAACCACAGGTTTGTCTTCTTTGAAAACAACAGCTTGCTTGGGGAGGATAAGTGCATTGCTGTGAACAGTGTTAATCGAAACTTTCACATGCATGCCATCTGTCAGAAAATGACAATTATTGTGAGTAACTATTGCAGATACTTCACACATGCCATTTTCGTCGATCATTGGAGAAATGTAATCAATTATCGCTCGCGAGCATGCATTTTTATCCGAAAGAGAAATAATATCGACCATAGTTGTTGGTCGTACAAAAAGAACATCACTTTGAAAAATCTTAAAATAAACCTGTAAGTTCGAATTATCAACAATTGTACACAATTGCCTCCCCAAGGTTATCTGTCCATGAATTTCATTGTCCATGGCAGCTATTATGCCGCTGATAGGGGCCCTCACGAAACACTTTTGGTAATTATTCAAAGCCTCTTCCAAATTAATCTCCGCCTCCTTAAATCCACTGATAATTTTGCTATTTTCTAAGACATCCAACGGAATATTATGCAGGTTCTTAACGTCAAATCCTCTGGCAATTAGATTATCAAGAAACAGTAAATGAGTCCTTTCCAATTGCATCCTGGCCCTCTCGATGGCAACTGTAGCTTCAATGGTATCCAGAAGGGCAATTATTTCCCCTTTTTTAACCCATTTTCCATTGTAAGCCCTCATTTCCAGCAATATACCATTCATTGGAAATGAAACTACTGCTTTTCGACCGGATTTAATTATGCCATTGGTGTATCGCCGGTTTTCGAAGATTCCTTTTTTGAGTTTAATTACTTTTACTTCAACAGGTTCGGGGAATACCTGAGCAGCCTTGTCTGATTTTTCAGATGATTGCTTACTGTGATCGCGGCAAGCAGAAAAAACCATCGAAACAATAATTATGCCCCCTAATAATATTCTCTTCATAATAAAATGAGAATTTGGTGCAAATGAGAACGTTCCCAATTTATTGATATTTTGTAGAACAAAATCTATTTACTAATCTGGCCTTTAAGAAATTGAGATAATTATCTATAATCGTATCAGGCAGGTGAGCCGGAAATAACAAAGAGTGTATACAATTATTGTGATCACATATCAAAACATAAGGTTCCTGAACAAAATCAGCAGGGAGTGAGAATACATAAGAACCATAGCACCTTGCTGCAATTTTTCTACTATACATATAGTATTTCAATATTGAAGGATCCATTTCGTCTGTTATCAGCACAGTCCGATGAAATAAAAATTCATCTTTTTTAAGGTACGAACCAATTAAATCGAGACATGTACTACACATTTTACTATTATACCGTATTAGAATTAATGATGATGTATCAGTATGAATCGACCTTAGTAATATCTCTCGCCCTTCTGAATCAATAAGCTCGATACTATCGTTCAATTTCAAACCATCACTAACTGCCTGGTGATATAAAGCCAAATTACAATCTATTGGAGATCTAAGATCTGAGGATATATTATAATCTTTTAATTGTTGCTTAAAACAAGAACTACATATAATTTGCACAGAAACAAATAAGAGAATAAACTTTCTTTTCATAATCTTAATATATTTCAAATAATATTCAAATAAAAACTATAATATTATTTCAAATCCACCACAAATAAAACAGGATTATCTAATTCACCAATATTCTTTAACTTAGACATAATTTGCTTTTGCCTATCTTCTGAAAGATAGCTGCACTTATTTTGTCCACTTTCAAGAGCTTCTTTCAACACAAAAGCATTCACAGACATGTATAACTTACCCTCGTTAATATAAAAACCCTGGGCATTAACCAATGGATTAAATATCTCAGGAGGGTCTGTATATTTTATTGTCGAGCAAATGTGGGTAATGGTATCATAGTAACAATTATAACCCTCGTTATTTAATCCAAATGTAAAAAACAAATGTTGTTTATATTTATCAAATCTACTGATACTAAAGACTCTTTTCTTTTCAGCACAATATTGCATTAGATTGAGCATATCCTGAGGTTGCGACATGCTTCCGGGCAAATCATCAAGCGAACGATTGGCATGACTTCCAAAATCAAAATACCATGCAGGAAGAACCTCTGCTCCATTAAGCTGGAAAATCGTATCAACGCAATTCACAGGTAAGAGATAAACTTTTCCTTCTGTATTTATAAAACGCGACCATACAGCCTCTATCAGGTAATTATTAGGAAATTTGGTTGCCAGAAGCTGCCCGTCTTCATTAAATGTATAAAAATGATACTTCCCGTGACGTCCATTATCAAATAAATATATATAACCATCCTTCCTGAAGAAATTAAAATTAAATAGAGGTCTGGGGGGTTTATATCTTTCATTTATATTAAAATTCCCAAGATAGGTACCATCAAGCTTAAACATTTCCACCGAAGTGTACGAAGATATATATATTATGGAATCCTCTATAAAGAAATCACTAATAATTTCGAACTTTCCCGGGCCTTCACCCAATTCCCCAATTTTTCGCCTGAATTTTCCATGCGTGTTAAAAACATATATTGGGCGATTATCCTGCAAGATATAGATCAGTGTGTCGAGAACTTTAAAATACATAACATTTCCCAATTCGATACCATTAAAATTCTCAAGTGGAATAACGTCCATATCACGCACGAACGGGCGGTAAAAAGTATTATAGTCAGCAACGGGATCGAACGATACTTCAACAGTATGGAAATTCCCCATTTCAACCTTTTCATGCTTGCTTCTTCCGCATGATGCCAATAGATACAGACAAAGGAAAATAGCTGTATTATATAAAATTAACCTCAAAATTCTAATAATATCCATTTTAATTTAATTGGAATATTTGTTTAATAGAAAGGGCTAACCGCAGGGGTCAGCCCTCATTAATTTGTTAATCAATTACTACAGGCGGCAACCAAATACCGCATGGAGCAGGAGTGCAAGATGGCACAGGTGCGCCCGTACAGGTTGTTTCTTTAAGTTCGTGACCGGCAAACCAACCACAATTGCGAAATACCCAATCTTTGGCTTTGTTTTCTTCTGCACTGGCTTGAATTGGCGGCCAAAATTGTAAGAGAACATAACCTAAAAGTATAAAAGCGAAAATAATTATTCTTCTGCTTTTCATGGTTTTGATTTTTAGGATTAGTAAAAGAAAATTAAATTAATTTAGAGGAATGAAATTGCAATATTTTATTATTTTTTATCAACCTAATTTCCCCCAGGGAAATAGAACCCTTGTTGCAGATAAATTAAAAATGTTATATATATATATATATACCACACCGTCCTGTTCATTCTTGCGTTACTTACAAATGTACTATAAAAAAATAAAATTGCAAAATTGCTTTCTATTAAAACAAATTATTCCCCCTGTACCTGCACCACAGCCTGGCGTTTTTTCCCGTCCATTTTTACAAGCAATGGACGGGTGAAGCGTACATGTCTGAAAAACCGTGTGCGATTCACCAATGGCTGCGCATTGAGGATGTCGTAATTGATAAAATTCTCCCGATTCACAATCTGAATGGAGAAGTACCCAACATTCATGCTGGTTACATTATGGAAAAAGTGTGAGCCCGATGAGGCATCGAGGGGAAAATCTTCCAGCGCAGTTTCCACTATTACTTTGGCTCCCGAAATCATAGGCCAGGCTACGGGTATTCCAATCCACCGGTCGCGCGTGCCCCAACGGCCTGGTCCAATCAGAATATACTGAAGTCCTGCTTTGGTCATCTCCTGATTCAGGGCATCGATTTCGCGGGCCATTTCTTCGGTTAAGCTTTTATCAAAATCTTCAGGATCTACGAAAATAACATCTGTGATATAGTCAATTAAGCCATTCCCCATGATTCGCGTAGAGGATAAAACCACCGTGGATGGGTTAATCTGGTTGAAGTCGATTTCATAGTCCTGGGCTGATCCCAATAAGGGTTTGATCTGCAAGAGATAAAAAGTACTGCGCCCCTGTGTATCGCGCGTAAGATCGACGGCGAACTCTATCTCGACAGGTGCTCCCATGGCCTCCTTTACCACATCCAGACATACTTCTATCGTACGGGCCAGAGGTATATAATTGTATTTCAAAATATCGGCGAAATTAAGCACCCTCGGGCCGGGCTTTGTAGTTCCTGGGCTTAAAACATGGGTATCGGGGTTATAAACCGAAGCAAGATGTTTGAGATTTCCATGACGCTCTGCATCGTCGAGTTCCAATTTTATTAATCCGGCTTCTTCGCCGCGATTCAGCAAATCGATATCGGGATTTTTAAGATTTACGGCATAAAAATACACCTGGGAACCTTTATACAGGTCGCGGGGAGTGAGGATTTCGAGATTGGGATAGGCGGGCGAAAACCGATAGGCTTTCTCTCCTTCCACAACATAGCGTCCCAGTCCCAGGGCCAACACGGCAAAACCCTCTTCGGGTTTCATGTGGGCAAAAGGATAATAGTTGAACGACTGAGCCACCCCGCTGATGTGAGGATAGAAATAAGAGTCGTAGGGACTGCCGGCCACTTCCTGTATAACCACAGCCATTCGTTCCTCCTCTATTTTATAATTCACAGCCTGAATATAGGCTTTGGCTGTTTTACTAAATACGCTGGCAAACACCAGTTTCACTGCATCGCAACACTGCCGGGCTCGTATCACAGGGTCAGGATGATTGTTGGGGATGAGGAATGTTTCGAAAATACCGGCAAAGGGCTGCATCATACTATCCTCAAAAAGCCCTGACGAGCGCACGGCCAAAGGTTTGTTGATGGCCATCACTACTTTGCGCAGACGGCTCACCAGCAACTCACTGAGTTTGGCTTGCAGAAAGGCTTTTCTAATTTCGGTTTCATCGTCGGAATGTAAGGCCACATCCCACAACTTATTCCTCTCCATGAAGGCCTCAAACTCATCTGTTCCAATGATAAAAGTTTTGGGAGACCTTATGTTGATATTTGGTATGATCTGATGAAAATCAAAATTATATATCAGTGTATTAATAAATGCCACGCCCCGGCCTTTACCCCCCAATGCACCCGAAGCCAGGGAAAGAATTGTGGATTCCTCGGTCAGATAAGCCTCGTCCCAAGGGATAACCTTGCCCCTGTTTTGTTCGTTGCGGTGCTGTACGATAGCCTCGAGCAGAAACTTGCGAATATCCTCAGGTTTTTCGAAATGCTCGAGCCGGAAAGGATATATGGTCTTGGCAATCTGAACTTCGCCCCTGGCCATAAACCACAGGGAGAAATGGTTGCGCCGGGCATGGTAAATGAGCGAATCGTCGGGGATAGTGCGCAGCAACTTTTCAAACTCCCGCAGCGTTCGGGCGGTAGCTATAGGGCGTCCATTGGCATCTTTGTAAATAAAGCTGCCAAAACCCAGATAAGTGCCAATGAAATACTTGATATCCTGCACCAGAGTATCAGATTCCTTGTTGATGAAGCTGGCTTTGAGCAGGAAGGCTCGATGAGAATTTTCAGGGTCAGAGGATTGAATGATTACAGGCAGGTCTTTGTGATTTTGCCGGATTTCCTCGGTAAGTTTAAAACCGGCTTCTTCGTCGTAAATATTATTGCGCTTAAACTTCACATCTGTAATTACACAAAGCATGAAATCGCGATACTTGTGATAGATGGCAATGGCTTCTTCGTAGTCGGATGCCAGCAAAATTTTAGGCCGAGCCCTGAGTTTCAATACCTTGTATAATTCATCGGCATTTACGTCTTCAATCAACTGTCGGGTTTGCTCCAAAACGATGGAGTAAAGCAACTGCAGATAGCGCGAATAATATTTTACACTGTCTTCTACCAACAAAATTACCCTCACTAGGCCCACACGGGTATCGTTTTCTACGTTTACCCTGTCCTCAAGGTGTTTTACCATTGCAAAAAATATTTTGCTATCACCATTCCATACAAAGAGTTTATCAATATTGCGGGTAAGGGTCGGATTGCGTTCAAAATAGGCCAGCTCAGCATTATTGTTGAGAAGCAGATAAACAGGAATATAGGGGAATTTTTCGCGTATTATTTTTGAAAAATTGACGGGCATTTGTTTGTCGGCCCCCACCATGACGATGACCATATCGAAATGCCTTTCTTCGAGCTGGGCAAGGGCCTCCTCGGCTGTAGAGACGCCGGTGATACGCGGCACCGAAGTAAGATTGAGATGATAATATTCGCCGAGAATATGCTCCGAAAACTGTCCCTCACGTTCGATGCTATAGGCGTCGTAAAGCGTGGCTACAAGAAGAATTTCTCTGACCTTAAAAGGCATAAGGTCGTGGAAAATATCACGCATGTAGTTGCTTCGGTTGAGAAATCGCTGCAAAAGCATCTTGGAGTTGAGCAACGAAGGTTGTCTCACAAGCTGGCTTTCCTCCTTTTTATGTCCAACCAATTCTCTTCCCCTGAGTGCATTGAGGTATCCGGATACCAGCGAAGCCACATTAACCAGTAGTTGCCTTTCTTCTTTCAAAAAGGGGCCTTCGTCGAGGTCGGGAAAGCGACGGTTGTAGAAAATTTCGAGGGTACCCTTTTTATGGTCTATGGTTTCAAACTCCTGCACCTGAGCCCACCGGCTTTCAGAAAACTGAGCGGAGGTATATTGTCGTCCGTCATAGGTAATTCGGGCGCAGGCATATTGGGGGTATTGCCATGCCTGAGGTAGTATATTCACGAGCTTTTCGAAAGTCTCTTCTAACGATTTTGCCTCTCTGAGCAAGGCAGTCGTTTGGTTAATAGCCGACAGCTCCTTCAGGCGTTCCTGGGTCACCTGCTTATCTTCTCTCCCTTTTACGCTGTTGAGGTATCCGGCAATGATGCCAGCGATATTGTCAATCAGGTTACGTTCTTCTTTAAGAAAGGGCCCTTCGTCAAACTCGGGAAAATCCTGCAAATAAAAAACTTCTACAGCCCCGGTTTTTCCGTCGATGGTTTCGAATGGAGCTGTCATCTTCCACTGCGAAGTAATAAAATTTGGACTGGTGAAAACGGCCGTATCGTAAATAATTCGTGCGGTAGTATAATCAGGATATTGCCAGGCCGAAGGAAGCAAAGCGGCTATCTCGCGCAGTGTATCAGGTACCGAACGACCCTGTTTGATGAGCAGGGTTGTTTTGTTGATGGCTTCGAGTTCCTTTAAGCGCTCCTGCGTAAATAGCTGGCTTTGCCGACCGATAATGCGGTTGATGAACCCTTCCAGCAAGCGGGCAGCCTGATTAAGCGCTGCCTGATCATCCTCATGAAATTGTCTGTCACATTCCGGGGCATACACTACCTGCAGTAAACCTTTCTTGCCATCAAAAGTCTCGAAACGCGATTCAATGGAATTGCTTGTAGCTATAAATTTCTCGGTACACGCCAGCAGGTTATCGTAAATCACCCTGACACCGTTGCCCTGCTCCGTACAAAATTCCCCGGCCAGGATATTACAAAGTTCGTCGATTACAGGTTTTATTTCGAGGGCATCGGTGCGCGTAGCCTCTTCAATGCGTTTGAGCAAATGCAAATGCTTACGACTGATCTGACCTTCAGGATTATTCACTTGTTCCTGCATACGACTTAAAGTTTTGTCTTACATATTTTTTCATGGACCATTCAAAATTAATCGAATTCCATTTTGGGTGCGCAGGGTGGCTATTAATACGAAAATCGCTGCCCTATTTTTAAGGGAAACACGGATAAAACATCCGTAAGGGGTTGAATTTATTCACCCGTTTTAGAGCTACTTTTCAAAAACGGATAATATTGTTTCACTTTTAGAAACCCAAAAACCTTTTTGCCATGAGCAACATTTATGAAAAGGAACTTCAAGACTTTATGGCCAAGATAAAGGCCAAAAACCCCAACGAACCCGAATTTCACCAGGCCGTATATGAAGTGGCCGAATCGCTGATTCCCTTCATTGAAGAGAACCCACAGTACAAACATGCCAAAATTCTGGAACGCATTGCCGAACCCGAGAGAGTTATTTTATTCCGTGTCCCTTGGGTTGACGACAAAGGCGAGATTCAGATAAATAAAGGATACCGCATAGAAATGAACAGTGCCATAGGCCCCTACAAAGGGGGACTGCGTTTCCATCCGACGGTAAACCTGAGTGTTTTAAAATTCCTGGCCTTCGAACAGGTATTTAAAAACAGCCTGACCACCCTTCCTATGGGTGGTGGTAAAGGGGGCAGCGATTTCGACCCCAAAGGAAAAAGCGAGATGGAAATCATGCGTTTCTGCCAGAGCTTCATGACCGAACTTTCGCGCCACATTGGACCCAACACCGACGTACCGGCCGGTGATATTGGTGTAGGTGGTCGCGAGATTGGATACATGTTTGGACAATACAAACGTCTGCGCAACGAGTTTACAGGCGTGCTTACCGGTAAAGGCATTGAATGGGGAGGCTCACTCATTCGTCCCGAAGCCACAGGTTATGGAGCTGTTTTCTTTGCCCAGGAAATGCTGAAAACGCGAGGCATGGATTTCAAAGGTAAGATTGTGGCCATATCAGGATCAGGCAATGTAGCCCAGTATGCCTGCGAGAAAGCCACTCAATTCGGAGCCAAAGTAGTAACCCTGAGCGACTCCAATGGCACTATTTACGACCCCAATGGCATTGATGCCGAAAAACTGGCCTGGGTAATGCACCTCAAAAACGTGAAACGCGGTCGCATAAGCGAATATGTGAAAAAATGGGGAGGAGAATATTTCGAAGGCCAACGCCCCTGGTTTGTGAAATGCGATATTGCACTGCCCTGTGCTACCCAAAACGAAGTAAACGGTGATGAAGCCCGCACGCTGGTGAAAAATGGTTGCATCTGCGTGGCTGAGGGAGCAAACATGCCTTCTACCCCCGAAGCCATTGAAGTTTATCTCGAAAACAAAATTCTCTATGGCCCCGGCAAAGCAGCCAATGCCGGAGGTGTTGCCACCTCAGGCCTGGAAATGACCCAAAACTCCATTCGCCTAAGCTGGTCGCGCGAAAGGGTGGAAGAAGAACTCCACAACATCATGATCAACATTCACAAAACTTGCGAAAAATATGGCACCGAACCCGATGGATTTATCAATTATGTAAAAGGAGCCAATATCGGCGGTTTTGTGAAAGTGGCCGACGCCATGCTGGCTCAGGGTGTTGTATAGCCAGGATAGTTTCGCTGATTTTTCTGTTTAATTCTGTGATAAAATCCGGGTGGGCGCTGCTTGCCCGGGTTTTTTGTGTCATTTAATAAATTTTTCCGAAGAAATTTTTTAAGACTTGGATATCGAATTTAATTTTCTTTATATTTGTTTGGTTTTAACCCAAAAATCTCAAAACAATGTACACAACAGCTATTCAGTTCTTTACAAAATTCCGGACTATGCTTCCGGATGGGGTGTTTACCCCCCCCGCATAACAACCTCATTATCAAAATCTTACAAAGGAGGTTGTTTTTAGCTTTTCTGTTCATCCTAAGCTTAGGAATTCTTCCGCTCCAAGGGCAAACTTCTTCAACACTCTACAATGCGGTTTATTACTATGTAGGCAATCCCCCGGATGTTTTTATGAATGAATCCAACTTACAAATCATCAACCGGCTGAAAGAGTTGAACTGCAACGCTGTCTTTCTTTTTTGGAAAGTATCCCAGGCTAATGCTAACTTTGCCAATCTTGGCCTCTACGAATATCCCTCCAATGCCGTGTTTCAGGGATATTCCGGACAATTTTGCTATCGCGACAAATTAACAGATTTCATTGATTTAGCCAGCCGGCAGACGGTGCCTATCAAGGTTTTTGCCCTGCAGATAGAAACCGATCGCTTCCTTGAACCCGGCTGGACAACAGCACAAACTATTCTTGACAAAATAAGCTATTATCAGCAGAATGTCCAGACATTATTTCCAGGGAAAAAAGCATTGCTAAACGGGATTGTTACCAATGTAGAACCCTGGGATATAAATTCCTCAAATCCGCTTTACGTAAACGGATCCCCTTATTACTGGAAAAATTCTTTTTGCAGCGCAGGCAACAGAGTCAACAACAACCTCATCATGAATCGTTACCTGGAATTCGCCGGATTTATCAAAAATATTCTATTGACCAATGGATTCTTATCATTCAATCCCCCTTACCCAATTGATAATAAAGTACTCGGCACTACCCATTGGTACATGCATTATTATTCGCAGAAGTATTCTGCGGATTTTCCGGCCGGTAATTTTAGTCAGCTGGTAAGCTCCGGCCGTTTCGATTATATTATCCCGCAGACGTATTGCAGCCAAAGTGACCTGACCTGCCAGAACGCTGCCTGCATAAATCCGGAACTTACCTCGTTCTGTGAGGGTAATTACTCGGATGATTCGGAAGCACCTGAAGGAGACATCCCTTACGACGAAAGTACGGGGAAATGTCTGGGATGGTTCGAGAAACACATGCTTGGCAATGAAATGTATTCCGGTTTTTCTGCTTATACCCTCCCCATAGATGCTGCCCCCTTGCTTTTCGGACACTCGGCCTGGATGGCTTCAACCCGGGCTGCACTGAAAGAATTTCGCGACAACGTCAGATATCTCTCCAGGGTATGTTATAGCAAAGACAATTACAGGGGTTCGGTTATATTTAATTACGCTCAGGCCTTTGAACTACCGGCCGGTATACCCCAGGCCGGAGTTCCCATATGCAACAATGTACCGCCTGACGAAGGAGGCTTGTCGGAAAATGAACGTATAATTTCCGTTCATCCTAACCCCGCCACAACCACCCTTTACCTGGAGGGTTGCCAATCCACCGACCAGATAAGCCTGAAAAATCTTTTGTCGGGCTATACTATTCAAATGCAAGCCCTCCCAACCTTTGATGTTTCAGGCCTTCCTGTTGGCTGGTATCTGCTGGTAATTTCTGATGCACAAGGCCACCAGATTTATCACGACAAAATCTATACAGTAGCAAAATAATTGCCCATGAAAAAGATACTTTTCATCAGTGTTTTATTATTGATGATGATCTACCCGTATGCTTTTTCATGGGCTTTCCCTTTTTCCTCCTTCCGGCCCATCGACGACACAATATGGATGTTATCAGACAGTTGCCATCAGGCCACCCCTTTTTGTGCTGACTCAATCTATATATATGCATCCTGGATGCCTCCAGGGATTATGCCATTTGTAGAATGTTATCCGTTTGGTCCTCCTCCCGATTCTTGCATTCTCGACCTTTATTGTATCAATTCAAATAACCAGGTTGGACATATTTTATCCCCTAAATGGTTTATCATTAAAGCAAATTCAGCAGGATGGGTACAAATCGTATCATTTAATACGGAACGTCATATTGATACGCAATTCAATGATACATTATATTTTTATCCCAGGTTTAATTATCATCTCTGGGGCCCTTATGATGAACCCAATCCCCCCTGTGTATCCGGATTAACCCTTGACAAAAAAATAGCGTGTGAAGATCGATATTTAAACCCCTTTACTCCAACTTACGATACACTTACATTTTTTGCAGAGGCCGATAAATTTTATTATCTGCTTACATTTTTAATAGGTATATTAGGTGAAGATACCATTTACCATCGTTTTTGGCAGGGAAATGCAGGACAGCCCGGAGCAGCCCAGCTTGCTTGCGAAGGGGTTAACTCATGCACCATCTATCATATTACTACCCACACTGGTTCGTGCAATCCTGCTACCAACACCTTCACCCTCTCGGGAACGGTTTATTTTTACAATGCCCCCTCTACCGGTCAACTGATAATTTACGACAACAATACGGGCTATGGCACTGCATTCTATCCCCCTTTCGTTTCACCGCTTCAGTTTTCCATACCCGGCCTGCCCTGCGATAATACTTCGCATACGCTTATCGCTACGTTCTGGGATGAACCCGGTTGCGACTATAGTACCCTGTACCCATCAGCTGTACTTTGCCCCGATGCAGTGCTTAGCGGAGGAGGGCAGGCTTGCGAAGGCGATTCACTGCAACTTCAGGTCATGCTGTCTCCTTTTGTTCAAACTCCTGTAACTTTCACCCTTGCATGCAATGGAATAGTATTCGATACTATTTCTTATTCCGGCTCTTTTCCCTGGCATACCTGGGTCAAACAACCGGGTACATACACCATCGATACTGTATACAACCCCCTTTGCGCTGGCAATCCTGCGGGCCAGGCATTTGCTACGTTTCATCCCTTACCTCAACCTAACCTGGGCAACGATATTACTACATGTGAAGGCCGGCCTGTTATTCTCGATGCAGGATCAGGATTTGCAGTTTACCTATGGAATACCGATGAAATCACCCAAACTATACAGGTTTTTTCCTCAGGCCTTTATCAGGTAACGGTTATTGATAATCATGGATGTAAAGGTTCCGATGAAATTCAGGTTAACTTTGTTCCGGCTCCCCAACCTTTGTTAATTAAACATAATTAAAATATTTCATAAGTTTATAAAAAACCTCAAAATCCAACAGCTATGAAAAAAACCGTCGCAGCATTCATTTTTCTCCTATCCATAGTCTGTGCTTTTTCCCAATCTCCGGTATGGCTAAATCCTTTGCCCACAGGTCAGGGGATCAGCGATATAGCCTTCTTTGATGAAAATCATGCTATCATGTGTGGCACGAATGGCACGGTTCTTACCTCGGTTGACGGGGGTAATAACTGGCAAGAGCAAAATACCGGTGATTTTTCAGATTTCGCAGAAATAGCTATCGCCGGTTCCTCTGTGGCCTACATCCTGGCCGATAACTTTATGCTGAAAACCACCGATTATGGCAATTCTTTTTCAAGCATCGCCACACTTCCCTCGGGCTTTACCTATAAGGGAATTAATATGTACTCCGAAGATGAAGGGTATGCCCTGCGCTACAATGCATCTCTTGCTCAGCCATATGAGTTGGGATATACCAGCGATGGAGGCCTTAACTGGACATGGACGCCTTTCCCCTCTGATGTCAAAAAAGTTTATACGATTTGTTTTAGTGACAAACTGCATGGTACTGGTTTTATTGGTAAATCATCTTATATCTACCTGGTTTTCACCGATGATGGAGGAAATACCTGGCAAACCACATCCTACAGCTGGGAAACCGTAAGTAACCCAATAATCAGATACTCAAATTCAGGAAATTTTTATGCCGCCTACAGTACCTATTACGCACAGAGCTATGAAACACATATACTCAAGAGCACCAACCAAGGGCAAACCTGGACCGATATATACGGACCCCAGGGGGGCGATGGTAACCTGCTTTCCGATTTTAAAATCCTGGGAGATGATCTACTCTTTATGGCCGCCGTTCCGGTTAATAAAAAGAAAAATTCATTGACTCCGGGCAATTCCCTCCTTTATTCAACCGATGGAGGTATCACATGGACTCCGGGCAGCTTTGCCGGGAATATCAATCCGGGCGCACCTACCGGACTAGGGCTGAAAAACATGCAGGAGGCTTTTCTTTCTAGCTATGGCCCGGACGAGAATTATCAATTTTTCAGAACTTTTTCCATCGGATATTTTGAGCCATTTTCCGAACATAATTTTACGGGTAATATCACCGACCTCAGTTTTGGCTCTTCAAAGGGATATTTGTTTATTACGGATGGAACAGAAACCCTTACCCGCGTTTCAAATGACGGTGGAAATACCTGGACGGCTCAGCCCCAAACGGCTGAAGGCATGGCTTTTCGCGGAGTGTTTACTTCCGACAATTATGGTTATCTGTGTACTTTTTCTGCCGATAGTGATCCTATTTCCTGGATTTACAAAACGAACAACGGGGCGCAGTCCTGGTCACGCATAAAAACAAATACACCCGGAACTCCTTTGATGTTTGAGCCATTTGGACCTGATACGGTAATAATTTTAACCAGTTCCCCATCCAATCCTGATGTCAATAAAATGGAAAGGTCGGCCGACGGGGGTACCACATGGGCGCAGGTTAACGTAACCACCGAAACAGTGTATGCTGCTGACTTTATCGACGGGATGCATGGTTGCCTTTTCGGAGGAGCCACACAAGGTAAAATCTGGCGCACCTTTGATGGAGGCAATACCTGGGATGACTTTATCTTCCTCACCGGGCCTTTTACCCAAGGTATGGTTTTATCTCCCTATTTGGCCCTGGCTTCCACCCTCCACGAAGGAGTTAATAAAATCCTGAAAATAA
>DDBO01000017.1 GCA_002332755.1 Bacteroidales bacterium UBA2030
TGGTTAAAGCTCAGCAAATTAATCTTGGCGGATCGGAGAATCGTTTTGGTGTCTCCGAAAATTCCTACCAGGCTTTGCGATTCAGTAATTCGCTGAATACCCTCAACTGGTATGATGTAGTTACCCAAAGAGGGAATTTTACCGAAATCACTGTTCCGGGTTATGGTTTTAGCAACCTTGTAGGTTATCCCAAAGTTCCGGTTTTAAAGAAACTTATAGAGCTACCCTTAGGAGCTCATGCAGAAGTAAAGGTTCTCTCGGCTGTTTACAAGGAGATAGACCTGGCTGCCTATGGCATCACCCATCCGATTATTCCGGCACAGCCTCCTGTTTCTAAACAGGACGACCCGGCTTCAGTTCCCTTTGTAATGGATGATGAAGTTTACTCGCGGGATGAATACCTTTATGAAGAGATTGTACGTATTGAGCCTGCCGGTATTTTGCGTGGGGTGAATATTGCCAACTTAGAGTTTTATCCTGTTCACTACAATCCGGTAAAGAATAAAATTAAAGTATTGGTTTCGGCCGATATTCGTATTTCTTTCAAAGGTGGGGATATTACCGCAACCCTTGACCTTAAGAAAAGAACAGCTTCACCCTATTTTGAAGGTACTTACCAGCAACTTGCCAATTACAAGTCGTTACCCACGGATGAGCTAATTACTGCAGTACCCGTAACCTACGTGATTATTTCTGACCCGATGTTTCAAACCGCACTGCAGCCTTTTATTCAATGGAAAGTAAAGCGTGGTTACAATGTGATTGCCAAATATACCAACGATCCACAGGTGGGGAACACAGCTGCATCTATCAAAGCTTACCTGGCAGGTCTTTTTAATAATCCACCTGCAGGATACAATCCCCATAGTTTTGTGCTTCTTGTAGGTGACGTAGCCCAAATTCCTGCATTCAACGGAACTGCTGGAAGCCATGTTACAGATTTACCGTTTGTAGAATATACGGGTGATAATCTTCCTGAGGCTTACATAGGCCGTTTTTCAGCCAACAATCTTAATGAGCTTCAACCTCAGATAGATAAGACCCTGGAATATGAACAATATCTTTTTCCCAATGAAAACTTCCTGGGTGAAGCGGTTATGGTTGCCGGAGAGGATGCCAGCCATATGACCTGGAGCAATGGACAAATAACTTATGGTACAACCTATTATTTCAACCAGCAGCACGGAATACTTTCGCATACATACCTTCAGCCCGAACCTACAGGAGGGAACTACTCTCAGAACATTATTCAAAATATTTCCAACGGAGTAGGCTATGCCAACTATACTGCACACTGCAGCCCTTCAGGATGGGCCAACCCAAGTTTTTCCATTTCAAATATCCCTTCGCTGCAAAACCAAAGCAAATACCCCTTGATGGTGGGCAACTGCTGTCAATCGTCACAATTTAACACCACCTGTTTTGCAGAAGAGCTCTTGCGAGCCAACAACAAAGGAGCGGTTGGCTACATCGGCGGAACCAACAATACTTATTGGGATGAAGACTATTACTGGGGTGTAGGATTCAAGAGCATTGTCACCAATCCTCCCTACGATCCTAACCACCTTGGTGCCTACGATGTAACCTTCCACGACCATGGAGAACCCTCTTCGAGTTGGTATGTTACTCAAGGACAAATGGTTGTTGGTGGAAACATGGCCGTGCAGCAGTCGAATTCAACCATGAAAACTTACTACTGGGAAATTTACTGTCTGATGGGCGATCCTTCCTTGATGATTTATTATGGAATTCCTCAGCCTGTAGCCGCAAGTTATGATCCCACCTTGCTCATGGGTATGAATACCCTTACCGTTAATACGGAGGAAAATGCGTATGTGTCCCTCTCTTTCGAAGGAACTCTGGTTGCTGCTGCAATGGCAGGGCCAAACGGAACCGTGAATCTGAGTTTCAGCCCCTTCTCGGCTCCCGGGACAGCTCAGCTAGTTATTATTAAGCAAAACAGGAAGCCGCATATTGGCAATATTCAGATTATTCCAGCTAACGGGCCTTATCTTGTGGTTCAATCCGTCACGGTGAACGACTCGCTGGGAAATAATAACTTCAGGGCAGATTATGAAGAAGATGTTTTCCTTAATGTAACGCTGAAAAATGTTGGAACGGAGCCAGCTCAGAATGTGAATTTGTTAATGACAACAACCGACACTAATGTAATTTTAACGGATACAACCCATTTCGTTCAAAGCGTTAATTCGAATTCAACATTGTTGGTCAGAAACGCCTTCAGGTTGACGGTAAAAGCTGCAGTTCCCAATGCCTGCAACGTTCCTTTGAGTTTTTCAATGAGTAGCGATACCACAGAGTGGTTATCAACCAAAAATTTGAAAATCTTTTCGCCGGTGTTAGGTGCGGGTGATATCGTAATTGATGATGCCACCACGGGTAACGGCAATGGGATTCTCGATCCGGGCGAGACAGCGTATCTGATCATTCCAACAACAAATTCAGGTGGTGCCGTTGCAGTCAATACGGTTGGGCAGATCTCCTTCCCCCAGTCTGCTTCCCAATACATTATGGTTACAAACCCTGTTGTCAACCTTGAAAATATCGGCATTGGGGCAACTAAAAATGCAGTCTTTACCGTTATCACAAATATCATTACCCCGTTGAGCACACCTATTTCATTCACTTATACAGTTAGCACTGGTACACAAGGGGCCATGACATCGACATTCGATAAGCAGCTTATCATAGGAGCCACTCCCAATGTGTTGATGGCCAATGGAACAATGAATACCTGCAATGCACGGTTTTACGACAGTGGTGGACCAGATAACGATTATGGGCTGAATGAAAATTATGTAATGACCTTTTATCCGGGATTCCCTGGGGCTCAGGTTAAGATCAGTTTTAACAGCTTCAATGTTGAGCCAAACTCTTCCTGTAGCTGGGATTACCTTCTGATTTATAATGGATCCAGTGTAAATGCATCTACACTTGTAGGAACATATTGTGGTACAACGATTCCTCCCTCGTTTACTGCTACTAATCCACAGGGCGCCATTACCATTAAGTTTAGGTCGGATGGTGTGGTTACCAAGCCCGGCTGGGATGCAAATATTTCGTGCGTTGGGGGCAATCTATACAGTATTGCTGCAGCCTTCCCGCCTGAAATATGTGCTGGTGGTTCTACTCAGCTGGGAACTCTTACCCAGGGCGGAACAGGCAATTATTCTTATGTATGGCATCCCGGAAAGTACTTAAACGACTCCACAAGTCCCACGCCTTTAGCAACCCCACCGGTTACCACCGAATTTACTGTTGAAGTGTTTGATGGACAAAGCACAGTTACGGCTACGGCACTTGTGGTGGTGCACCCCCTGCCTGAAACTCCTGTAGTTGAATTACAAGGAAATATGCTTGTGTCGAATGCTGCATCGGGTAATCAGTGGTACGACGAAATCGGACCCATACCTGGCGCCACCGAACAAACTTTTGTCCCAACAACCTCGGGCAGTTATTACACTATCGTTACCAGCGAATTTGGCTGTTCATCGCAACCCAGCAATAGTATTTATGTTGTTGTGACGGGTATAGCCAAAGAAGAACAGCAAGCCTGGTTCACAGTTTCACCTAATCCTTTTGATAACCAAATTCAGGTAAACTATACCGTCAAAAATGAAACACCGGTTAAAATTGAACTGGTGGATATTGTCGGTAACATCGTTGCCATTCTTGATAATCGCGCGCAAGTATTACCCGGATATTATAAAGTAAGCTTGAATACAAAAGAGCTTCCCTCAGGGGTTTACCTGGTTCGTTTTACAAGTAATTCGGGTAGCTACATTCATAAGATTGTGAAAATGGATTAATACATATTGTATCGATTTCAAACCAGACCCCGGGCGAAAACCGGGGTTTGTTTTTTATTTGCTGAAATTTATTACAAACGTTTGCATAAAGATGTTATTTTTGTCTTTTAAATATTTAAAACCATTTTTTTGAGCACAAACTATTACAAACCATGAAACGTTTTTTACTTGTACTGTTAGTTCTGTTCAGCTATGGAAGTCTGAACGCAAGCACATGGAATCCTATCACTTTACCTGAGCCTGCCAGAGCAGAAATTACCCTTCAGAGCTCCGATGTACAGCATTCAGTGATTCGGTTGCAGATTCCCGGCTTTCATCTCCGGCAAGTCCAAACCGACAAGGGTCGGGCTTTTGTTGTGGATATCGAGAATTCGTCACGAATACTTAAAGCGGGAGCACCTGATTTGGCCAAGTTAACGGCATCGGTTATTATTCCAGACGATGGACTGATGAGCACCCGTATCGTGTCCTCGTCATACACTGACTATGAAAATATTGAGATAGCCCCCTCAAAAGGGAATTTTACTCGCGATATTGACCCTTCTTCAGTACCCTACGCTTGGGGACCTGAGTATCAAATAAATCGGTTTTGGCCTGAAACCCTTTCAGAATTGAGGGAGCCTTACATCCTCAGAGATTTTCGCGGCCAAACCCTAGTGGTTTATCCTTTTCAGTATAATCCCGTTACTAAAACCCTTCGTGTATATCACGACCTGACCGTTGAAATTTATCAGGTTGCTGCTAATGGGGCAAATCCACTTATTAATACTACAGGCAAAAGACATATCACGGAAGAGTTTCATAGAGTTTACGCACGGCACTTTCTTAACTATTCGCCCACCGACTATACTCCAGTAGATGATTTTGGTAAACTACTTGTGATTAGCCACCCTGACTTCATGAATGCCATGCAGCCTTATGTGAGTTGGAAAAATTCTATTGGAATTCCCACAGAGATGGTGAGCACAGCCATTACAGGAAATACTACTATTGCCATCCAAAATTACATTACCAACTACTTTAATACTAATCCGGATCTTACTTTCGTATTGCTTGTGGGTGATGCACCTCAAATTCCTACAAATCAAGGAAGCGGACTTGGAGGGCCTTCCGATAATGCCTACGGTTATCTCCTCGGCAACGACCACTATATTGATGTTTTCATTGGTCGTTTTTCTGCCGAAAACCTTAGCCAGGTCGAAACTCAGGTAACACGTACCATTAATTATGAAAAGGATCCTCAATTTTTGACTGACGACTGGTACACTACCTGTTTAGGTATCGCCTCCGACCAGGGACCTGGCGATGACAATGAATATGATTACCAGCATATTCGTAACATGCAAACTAAGCTACTTAATTATACATATACATGGAATCCCGAACTTTTTGACGGGAACCAGGGTGGCAACGACGCTCCTGGCAATCCTACTCCAGCTATGGTTGCTACTGAGGTTAACAACGGTACAGGTATCATTCTATACACAGGTCACGGCAGTACAACCTCATGGGGTACTACTGGTTTTAGCAATGCCAACGTAAATCAGCTTACCAACATGGGCAAGTTGCCATTTATATGGTCGGTAGCCTGTGTTAATGGAGAATTTATGAATACCACCTGTTTTGCTGAAGCCTGGCTTAGGGCCACTCAAAACAACCAACCCACAGGGGCTATAGCATTCCTTGGATCTACCATTAATCAGAGTTGGAACTCACCCATGGAAGGACAAGACGAAATGGTGGATATTTTGGTAGAAAACTATCCTAATAATATTAAACGGACCTTTGCCGGCCTGTCGCTAAACGGTTGCGCCAAAATGATTGATACCTATGGTACGGATGGTGCTAATATGGCCGATACATGGACCGTTTTTGGAGATCCAACGGTTTGGGTCAGGACAGCAAATCCTCAACCAATCACTGCTAACCATAATCCAACCTTATTTGTTGGTTCAACCACTTTCATGGTTTATTGTCCTGTGAATGGTGCTCGGGTTACCTTGTCAAATAATGGAGAGATCTTAAACACTACTTGGGTAAATAATGGAGTAGCTACTCTTAATTTCCAGCCTATCTTGAATCCTGATACCGTTCGTCTGGTTATTTTTGATTATAACCGAATACCATATATAACTGATCTCGCTGTTATACCGGCAACAGGGCCTTACGTGATTTATGAAAACAGCCAGGTGGCAGATCTTAACATTGGGAATGGCAATGGTCAGCTGGATTATGCGGAAACAACAAATCTAACGATAGGTATTAAAAATATTGGTGTTGCTTCTTCAGAAAATACTCAGGTGACCCTCCGTACAACTAGTCCTTTTGTAACTATAGTAGATAGCACGGAAAACTATGGTAGTGTTCCTGCGGGGCAGGTTGTTGCCATGCCCGAGGGTTTCCAGGTGATGGTCTCACCTCAGGTGCCTGATAAACAGGTAATCTCATTCAAGTTAATTGTATCCGACACAGCTGATACCTGGAACAGCCTGTTTACATTACAGGCTCATGCGCCTGTTTTATCTCAAGGTGTGGTTTCCGTAGTTGATACTAACGGTATTAACAATAATCGTCTTGATCCTGGCGAAACCGTCTATTTAAATGTCACGGTTTCCAACATGGGTACTTCCGGCGCTTACAATATAACGGGAACCCTTTCCTCGAGCGATCCTTATCTGATAATTAGTACCCCTTCGGTATTTTATGGTGATTTATTGCCCTTAGGTATAGCTACCCAGCCCTTTATGGTTTCGGCTCTACCTACAACACCTCCGGGATATCAGGCCACCCTGACTATCACCTACACAGGCGATTACGGTTATACTGCCTCGTTCGATATAACTGTTACCATTGGTCGTATTCCTGCCCTTGTAATCGACCTCGACGGCAATACCAATAGCGGCACAAAAATGAAAACCGCCCTCGATCAATTGGGAGTTATCAGCGAATATACCACTACCTTCCCTTCAAATCTTGATAAATATCAATCTGTTTTCGTGTGCCTGGGGGTTTATCCGAATAAACATGTTCTTACTTCAGCTGAGGGACAGGCATTAAAATCCTATCTAATGCGTGGAGGCCGACTCTACATGGAAGGGGGTGATACATGGTATTATGACCAGCTCAATACGCCAACCCCGGTGCATCCATTGTTCAATATTAAAGGGTTGAAAGACAATGGCGGCACACTTTCTACCATCAATGGAATTTCTACAACCTTTACTGCTGGTATGAGTTTCACTTATAACGGGGATAACAATTACATAGATAAAATTGAACCTCAGAATGGCTCTTACACCATTTTCAAAAATGCTTCACCGCTTTACGATGTAACCATTGCCAATGATCCGGGTACAGGCTATAAAACCATTGGTGCCTCCAATGAATTTGGTGGTCTGGTAGATTTTGCTGCTCCTTCAACTAAAAAGCAACTCATGTGGGAATATCTCAATTTCTTTGATGTATTTGGGAATCCCTATTGGGCAAACTTTGTGGCACTTCCAACATCCATTTTGGTGGGAGAGCAGGTTCAGTTCTACGATCTTTCAAGCACTGTTTTTACCAACAGATTATGGACTTTCCCGGGCGGATATCCTGAAAATTCTACAGAAGCCAATCCTGTGGTTACTTATAATTCAATGGGTTCATACGATGTAACTCTGGAGGTTAGCTCTCCCGATAGCACTATGATTGTTTCCCGAATAGGTTATATTACCGTAATTGATGTAACGGGTGTGAAAGAAGATGCACCTTCATTGAGTCTTACTCTTTATCCCAATCCTGTCAGACATGGAGTGGCTCTTATTAACCTAAACGGCGAAGGAGTTGACATTAGCAAGGTCTCCATTTACAACCTTACAGGAGAAGAGGTATTACAGGTAGTGGATTATCGCAATAATAGCGAAATAAGCCTTAATTCCCTAAAGCCCGGGATTTATCTGGTAAAGGTTATGACCAATAAGGGCTCGATAACGCGCAAGATTTCAATCTTGTGATTTTGTTTTACAACTCATCGAAGGGCCGTCCGGATTGAGGGGCGGCCTTTTTCGTGAACGAATGGCAGTGAGGTTGCGCTGGTATCGTGTGAATTTGATGCGTTTAACCGCTGTGCCTTTAAAAATTTTACTAAAACCTTCTTCGTCAAGACTTTCAAAGTCTTCTTTCGATAAGTCGAGTACTGGAGCGGGTTTAAAAAATACAGGCCGGGGAGACTCTCTTCGATTGTAAGGGCATACATCCTGGCAGGTATCGCAACCATATAGACGAGTACCCAGTTTTGGTGCCACTTCAGGATCAATTTCCCCTTTGTTTTCAATGGTTTGATAGGAGACACATTTCCGTGCATCCAGTCGGAAAGGCTCCACAAGGGCCCCGGTGGGACAGGCATGCAAACAAAGGTTGCATTCAGCGCATAAATCTGTGTTTAGGGTGTTATCGGGTTCAATTTTGGCATCGGTGAGGATTATGCCTATAAAATACCAGCTCCCTTTTTCAGTAAGTAAGAGGGTGTTTTTCCCATATACGCCGAGTCCGGCTTCCACCGCCCAGGCTTTTTCAGCAACAGGACCGGTGTCGGTGTAAACCTTGAAATTGTATCCCGGAAAAGCTTCATCTATTTTGCGTACCAAGGCCCTCAATCTGGCGAGCATGGTGTCGTGATAATCTTCGGTGACTGCGTATTTGGAGATTTTATAAAATGCACCGTTTTTTTGTTTGAATCCATGGTGGTAATCTCCCAGTACGACAATAACCGTATGGATGCCTGGCATTACCAGCGCTGGGTCGAATCTACGGCGGGGTTCTCGCTCGAGCCAGTGCATGGTTGCGAAATATCCCTCCTGTAGGGCTTTTGTATACCGGAGGTAAGGTTCTTTAAGAAAACGAGCTTTGGCACAGCCGCATGCAGCAAACCCTTCTTCTTTGGCAGCTTGTTGTATAAAGCTTTTAAGGTTAGTCGGGGACATTTATTCTGTAGCTTAAAACAGACGTCCCTGCATGGCAGGAGGTATTTTACCTATGTGACGCCAGGCTCGCTCGGTAGCTTCGCGTCCGCGTGGGGTTCGTTGCAAAAATCCTTCCTGAATAAGAAAGGGTTCATAAACTTCTTCGATAGTACCAGGGTCCTCACCCACACTGGTTGCTATGGTGTTAAGTCCAACAGGCCCACCGTTGAATTTTTCGATAATGGCATGCAAGATGCGATTATCCATTTCATCCAGTCCATGGCTGTCTACATTAAGAGCCGTAAGGGCAAAATGGGCAATCTCAAGGTCAATATTGCCATTGCCCTTCACCTGGGCAAAATCGCGGACACGGCGCAAGAGCAGATTGGCTATTCGAGGTGTGCCGCGGCTGCGGCGGGCAATCTCCATGGCTGCTTCCGGCATGATATCTACCCGTAAAATACTGGCTGAACGTTGAACGATTTTTTGAAGAACATCGGCGGTGTAATAGGTGAGACGCGAGGTGATGCCAAAACGCGAGCGTAACGGAGCAGTAAGAAGGCCACTACGTGTGGTAGCCCCAACTAAAGTGAAAGGATTAAGCCCTATCTGTACACTTCGGGCGTTGGGCCCGGTCTCTATCATGATGTCAATTTTAAAGTCTTCCATGGCAGAATACAGGTATTCTTCCACCACCGGGCTAAGCCTGTGTATTTCGTCGATAAAAAGCACATCGCGGGGAGCCAGACCTGTAAGCAGGCCAGCCAGATCTCCGGGTTTTTCTAAAACCGGACCGGAAGTAACCTTTATGCCTACACCCAGTTCGTTGGCTATTATATACGAAAGTGTGGTTTTACCTAAACCTGGAGGGCCATGTAGCAAAACATGATCGAGTGCTTCTCCCCTTTGTTTTGCAGCTTTTACGAAAACCCGTAAATTTTCGACCACCTGGGGCTGACCGGCAAAATCGCCAAATTCCAGAGGTCGAAGCACTTTCTCAATTTCTCTTTCGGCCGGGCTCATATACTTGCCCGAGGCATCCAAATTCGTATTCATCAGCTTGTTTTGTGCACCACAAAATTAACCTTTTCGCTTTTCATGTAGCAGGATGATAAAACCATATGAAATATTGTTAACTTAGCATGAGATTAGAAAAACGCATGAGCAACCTGCATGCATTTATTTATTAACTTCTAAAATATCCGGCCATGAAAAAGATATTGGTAGCCATCGATTTCACCAAGGGTTCCAGAAAGGCCTTGAAATATGCTTTATGGTTTTCTAAGATAAGTAAAGCTGAGTTGATAATGGTTTGGGTGGATAATCAGACCGTTCAGCAAGGATTGCTGTCGTCCCCTTCCACAGCTTTGCGTCAAGAGGCAAAAAACAAGTTGGAAGCTTTAGTCAAAAAGTATTCAAGCTCCAAACGTCCCCCGATATCTTACAAGTTGCGAAAAGGAAAAGTCTATAGCGAGATGAGTACCCTGGCCCGCACCTTAGAAGCCGACTTGATTATCTGTGGAACCCATGGGGGAAGCGGTTTCGAAAAACAATGGATTGGCAGCAATGCCTATCGGATTGTATCTCATGCCCCTTGCCCTGTAATAACCGTACGCTATACCTCTAACCAGAAAGACAGCATGAATCGTATTGTGCTCCCTGTCGACAATTCGGCTGAAACTCTTCAAAAGCTCCCCATCACTGCCGAGCTAGCTGAGATTTTTCATTCGGAGGTTCAGATAGTAGCACTTATCACTGATAGTTTACAATCATTAAAACTCCGAACCGAAGCCAATGCTCGTGAAGCATTTAAATACATGGAAAGCAGAGGCATTTCCGCGACTTATTACAATTACACTACCGACAACATCACAGCTACGCTGTTGGATCATGTGAATAATGTTGGTGCTGACCTGATTTCGATTATGACAGAACAAGAAAGCTACGGCACCGGAGCCTTACTCGGTCCCAATGCCCGGCTCATAATTAATTTATCTCCCGTACCGGTACTCAGCTCCCATGGGCAGTTGTAGTATCTTTGCCTCTTCTTAGGCTGTATGGTTAGCTTGATGCAACCAAAAGCCGGCAGGCAAGGTTTTATAATTGAATACTACTACAATGAAACGATTTTTGTTTTTGGCAGTATTTTTCTTGATTTCATTCTTCTCAGTAGCCCAAAATGCTAAGGGGAAAGTTATTGTTGTTACGGATCCTATTATCGATACTCTTATTCAGGAACATATAGAATACAATCAGTTGCATCCTACGGTTGAGGGATATCGTATACAGATTTATTTTGAGTCGGGAAACAACGCCAGGACGGCAGCTATGGGTGTAAGAGATAAGTTTTTAGAATTATTTCCGGGATACGGAGCTTACCTCACCTTCACAGAGCCCTATTACAGAGTGAGGGTAGGGGATTTCAGAGATAAAATGTCGGCCGAGGCTTTCCTGCAAACCCTGCAAGGAGTCTTTCCAAATGCATTTATAGTGCCCGATAATGTGTATTTTGAGAAATTCCAAAATTGAACTTTATGAAAGAAATTATTGCTGCCGTCGATTTTTCAGAATGTTCGGTAAATGCTGCTGAACATGCTGCAGGTATTGCCCTTAGAGCCGGCACAAACCTGAAATTGATTTATGTTTATAATCCTGATCTTAAACATAAAACAATCTATAAATACAAAGACCCCCTTGATGAAGCCACTCAGCTTCTAGAAGAGCTGGTACAGCGATTTCAATTGATACTTCCCCAGGGTACGGTGAGCTATAAAATTAGGGAAGGCAAAGTATTCCGAGAAGTGGTGGATGAAGCCAAAGAGAGTAAGGCCATGATGATAGTAGCCGGAACTCATGGTACTTCAGGCTTTGAAGAGCTTTGGATTGGAAGCAATGCCTTCCGCATCATCAGCGCTGCCCCATGTCCGGTGATTACCCTTAGAGAAGGGGTTAAGCCTGAAAGACAGTTGCGCAGAATTGTTCTGCCTATTGATGCCACCCTGTCTACACGTCAGAAAGTACCTTTTGCTACCATGATGGCAAAGATGTTTAATGCTGAAATTCATGTGCTTGCATTATATCAATCAGGTGTCAAGGATGCCCAGCAAATTGTTTTGGAATATGCTAAGCAAACCTGTGCTTATCTTGAAAAAAATCACATTGATTTTTTAATGACTTCGCGGAGATGCAAAAATCCTACGGATGCCACCATCGATTATGCCATAAAAGTTGACGCAAACCTTATTGTAATAATGACAGAACAGACAAGTTCTCCCATGAATATAATTATGGGTGCATATGCGCAACAGATGATTCATCGCTCTCCCATTCCTGTAATGAGTGTTCAGCCCAAAGAATTCTTGAGAATTCGCACCCGATAAGCTTTTACACGACTGATGGTTTCCTAATCGAGGTATTTCCGCATTTTTTCAAATAAAATTTCCCGCCGAATGGGCTTAAGGATATATTCGTCGGTACCAGCCTTGAAGCTTTTTTCCTGTTCCCCTTCGTAGGCATAAGCTGTTTGGGTGATAATGGGAAGGTTGGGCCGCATTTCCTTTATCCTTTTGATTGCAATGTAGCCGTTTAAAACAGGCATGTTGATGTCCATTAATACAATGTCGGCTTTATTGACTGGATTTGCTATGTATTCAATGGCTTCAAGTCCATTTTTTGCCCAGGCAATGGCAATACCCGTTGGAATGAGCATGGTAGAAAGCAGCTCATAATTGTGTGGTAAGTCTTCAACAATGAGGACTGTTTTTGAACTCCAATTGGGAAGAGAAAGATTGCTCATGCAAAGTGTAATGCGCTGTTTTGCTTAATTCCTGCGATAAAGATACAACAAATTTAGGTTTAATAATGAGAAAACTCCCTCATCAAGCTTAACTCGACGAGAGAGTTTTTGTTTTGTTGTTTATGAAAGCCAGATATAATTATTTCTAACCGGCTAAATTCTAATGTTTTAACGTATCAGTTGCGATCGATAGCGTTGAGGTCGGAGAAAGCTTGTTTCAGTCGCTTAATCATCGATACCTCTGCTTCGCGCATCCATTTTCGGGGATCGTAATATTTTTTGTTGGGTTTATCTTCTCCTTCTGGGTTGCCAATCTGTCCTTGCAGGTATCCGCTGTATTTTTTGTAGTATTCGAGGATTCCGCTCCATTGAGCCCATTGCGTATCGGTGTCGATATTCATTTTAACTACTCCGTAGCTGATGGCTTCGCGAATTTCTTCGAGGCTCGAACCTGATCCTCCGTGGAACACAAAGTTGACAGGTTTGGGACCGGTGTGGAGGTGTTCTTCAATGTATTTTTGACTGTTATTTAAAATAATCGGTTTGAGCACCACATTACCCGGTTTGTAAACTCCATGAACATTTCCAAAGGAAGCAGCAATGGTAAAATTAGGACTGATTTTTTTGAGTTTTTCATAGGCGTAGGCAACATCAGCAGGCTGGGTATAGAGTCGGGCGTTGTCAACGTTGGTGTTATCTACTCCGTCTTCTTCACCGCCGGTAACTCCGAGTTCCAATTCGAGGGTCATGCCCATACGGCTCATGCGCTCAAGATACTTTTCGCAAATAGCTATGTTTTCTTCAAGAGGTTCTTCCGAGAGGTCGAGCATATGAGAGCTAAAAAGGGGCTTGCCATATTTCTTGAAATGTTCTTCACCTGCTGCTAACATGCCATCGATCCAAGGAAGGAGTTTTTTGGCTGCATGGTCGGTATGCAGAATAACAGGTACCCCATACATTTCAGCCAGGTGCCATACATATTTTGCGCCAATAATGGCTCCGGCTATTGCTGCTTTTTCCCCTTCGTTGGAGATGCCTTTGCCAGCTAGGAATGCGGCGCCACCATTTGAAAACTGAATGATAATGGGGGAGTTTACCTCGCGAGCGGCTTCTAAGGCTGCGATGATGGTATGAGAGCTTACTACGTTTACAGCCGGAAGTGCAAATCCTTCTGCCTTCGCGATGCGAAAGATTTCGCTAACGCCTTCTCCGGTTACCACACCGGGCTTTACTTTGTCAAATATTTTTTCAGCCATTTTGTTAAGAATTAAGGTTTCGATTTCAAAATTAATCGCTTGCAAAATTAGCACAATTGCGGTTGGAGTAAGTTAACTCCCTCAGAAATTACAAATCAATGTATGTTTCGAGTATGGTGGAAGGAATAAGTGGCCTGAATTGAGCGATTTCTGTGATAGCCGGCAACAGCAGGGCTTCTCCTGCTCTAAGGGTTTCTGAACCCTGGGCTGTCTTTATCTCGCACATCCCGGCGGTGGCAACCAGAATAATAAAGGAATCAATATACCCGTAGTCTTTTTCAACGGATTTATCTAATTTTAACAGATTGGTGTTGAAGTAAGGGCATTTTACAATGTGTGAGGTTCTGTTGGGTAAAATGCTATATTGGGTCTTATATTCCGGATATGCATTATAATCAATGGCATCGAGTGCATCTTCCAAATGAAGTTCGCGAGATTTGCCTTCTGAATCCACTCTGTCCCAATCATATATTCTGTAAGTGGTATCGCTGGTTTGCTGAATTTCGGTAAGCAATACACCCGGACCCAGGGCATGGATGCGTCCTGCCGGCATAAAAAACACATCTCCGGCCGATACATTTTCGTAGTTTAAAATTTCAGGAAGGCGTTTTTGTTGTAAGAGTGACTGGTATTCAAAACGGTTGGTGCTTCGCGAGAATCCTGAAATTAATTGTGCTCCGGGTTCAGCATCTATGATGTACCACATTTCGGTTTTACCCCCACGCATACCTCTGGCCATAGCCAATTCATCGTCGGGATGTACCTGAACACTCAGCCAATCGGCTGCATCGATAATTTTTACAAGGATGGGAAACTCGTTGCCATATTTTTCGTAAATTTTTTCCCCAACCAGCTCATCCATATAAATTTCAACCAGCTCATTAAGTTCGTTACCAGCCAGGAATCCATTTATTACTTCGGTATTCATGTCTTTGTAACCGGAAATGAGCCAGGCTTCACCACAATTGGGCAGCTTTCCATAATCGTGTCCCAACACGGTTTTTATTCGCTGTCCTCCCCAGATTTTATCCAGGTAAATAGGTTTAAACTTTAAAGGGTATATTGAATGCATGACCAAACTTTTGACGGCAAAGATAAGACCAAAACCCTAATTTATACTTGATGGTTAGCCTTACCTTCTTTGCATCTTTTAATACCTTTGCTGCGCAAAACATTAACATGCGTCAGATTAAGAGCATTTGTGTATTTTGCGGCTCGAGCATGGGCAATCGGCCTTCTTATGCTTATGCGGCTGCTTCTTTGGGCCGGGAGCTTGCATTGCAGAAAATTGATCTAATTTATGGCGGGAGCAATATTGGAACCATGCGAGTATTGGCCGATGCCTGCCTGGCGACAGGAGGCAATGTTACGGGCATCATGCCCCATCTGCTGGCCAACCGCGAAATTCTTCATCAGAGCCTGACAAAGGTAATTACCTGCAATACCATGGCTGAACGCAAAGAATGGATGGGTAAGCTGGCTGATGCTTTTATCGTTTTACCCGGAGGCGTGGGTACCCTCGACGAGTTGTTTGAAGCTTTTACATGGCTGCAGCTCGATGTGTACGAGAAACCCATAGGATTACTTAATGTTGAAGGATTTTTCGACGATTTGCTGCGCTTTCTCGATAGAGCAACCCATGACGGATTTATCAGGAGAGAGCACCGCCAAAATCTTATCGTCGACGATGACCCGGGCCGATTAATCGAACGATTGCATAACGAAACCCTTGTAAAACCCCATTCAAAATGGGTGGACGAATTGATTGACGATACCAACAATAAACTATCTTCTCAATGAAAATTATTGGTATTACGGGAACATTGGGTGCCGGTAAAGGGACCATTGTAGAATACCTCGTCAGGGAAAAGCACTTTTTACATTATTCGGTGAGGGATTTTTTAAAAAAAATTTTGTTGGCTGAAGGCAAGGTACCCAACCGCGACAATTACGTGGTTTTAGCCAATAGCCTTAGGGAACAGCATGGCCCTTCGTATATCGTTGATTGTCTTTATGAAGAAGCCAAACAGTCGGGAGAAAATGCCATTATTGAAAGCATACGTACCCCCGGCGAAGTTAATTCCCTGAGAGGCAAAGGTTCATTTATTTTGTTTGCCGTGGATGCCGATCCCCGGATACGTTATCAGCGCATAGTGTCTCGCAACAGCGAAACAGACCAAATAAGTTATGAAGAATTTCTTGCCAACGAAGCACGCGAAATGCAGGCCACCGATCCCAATCACCAAAACCTTGCCGCTTGCATAGCCCTGGCCGATTTCCGCTTTCAGAATAACGGCACTATGGAAGAATTGTATACACAGGTGGAAACTGTCTTGTTGAAATTAGGTATCTGATAACCAGTACTCTTCTTAAATTTAAGAACTCTGACACCAACCCGAAGCCCGGAACTCGGAACCCGGAA
>DDBO01000229.1 GCA_002332755.1 Bacteroidales bacterium UBA2030
AATGCTAACCTCAATGTTACCTGCCTGGCCCAAACTTCCAACAACGACATTTATGCCGGTACCGGGGAGTATGGTTTTACTCAGGGAACAGGTCTTTATGTTTCCACTGATGGTGATAATTTCACACGTGTGCCCGGCACCGAACCTGCTATGGTAAATTCAGTGCTGGAATGGGGCTATATTAATGAAATAGGTGTTCAGGACGGACGACTTTTTGTAGCTACCAATGCCGGGTTGAAATACCGCAATGCAGGAGAGACCAACTGGCAAACCGCCATGTATAAGGATGCTCAGGGAAACTCAGCTCCCCTCAGCGGTTTTGTGTGGGATGTTAAAGTAGGAAGTGATGGGACTGTTGTTGCTTCGGTCGATAGCAAAGTTTATATCTCATCCTCAGGCTCTCCAACCGAATTTATATGTGTAAGTACTAAAGAAACTGTTGGAAACGAAATAATTAACCCTGAAAAATTACCTGCAACCGGCCTGGGTCGTATTGAGCTGGCAATTGCTCCGTCAAACCCATCCTACATTTATGCCAGTGCAACCGATGCCTATGGCTACTTCGATAATGTTTACCGCTCGACCGACAAAGGCAATACCTGGACCATTATTTTCCCGGGCAAATCGACCACCTTGCCCGATATCTACGTCCTGAGTAATGTTGCTTACGGTTTCACTGCCAATACCATAGTTGTCTATCCTGACAATCCCGACCATGTATTGGTGGGTGGAATCAATCTGTGGGAAGGCATTTACACCAACGAAGGTTTCTTCTATTGGGGGAATGCTGCCGTAACAAGCTCCAGTGTTAGTAAATATTCACCAAGATATCTCCACGAACTGCATCATACCTACGTGTTCAAACCAAACGATCCTAAAGTAATTCTTGCTGGAACGGATGGGGGTATATATATCAATATGGACGGAGAACTTCAGTTCAAATCACTCAACCGTAATTATATGACCGCCCAGTTTATCTCGGTCGATTGTAATGGTTTTGGGAACCCCATTGGAGGTACCATTGGTAATGGTATTCAGTATATAGGCGATGGCACTAACACCCCCTATTCCGGAGTTGAAGTGTGGAACGGAGACCTGAACAACAGTGGTGAGGGTGGATATGTAGCTATCTCAAAAATCAATCCTGAGGTATTCCTGCTTTCACTCAAAGGTGGCCCCTTCCGCCGTTCTGAGGATAAAGGATACAGTTTTTCTACCACATTCCTCGGAAGCAATATGTCGGCACCTGCCAACACTTATTGCCCCATGCTCCTATGGGAAAATTTCAATGACCCCTATAGTGTTGACTCAACCAGTTTCAAGGCCACCAAGGATATTGCCCAGGGTGAGAAGATTATTGTTCGTTCGAGAATCTACGATTATCCTTTCACAATGGAAGCTCCGCGCGACATCCAGAAAGGTGAAAGAATCTACGTAAAAGACCCTCTTCAGGCTAAGACTTTCCTGGCTCTTGCCAACAAAGTATATTATACCAAGGAAATTCTTGATTTTACCATGCAACCTGAATGGTGGAATGTAGCTACAGTGGTAGGAGTTATCAATTGCATGGCCTTGTCTGCTGACGCCAACCATTTATACGTTGGAACAGAAACAGGCAATGTATTCCGGATTTCCAATTTGCGCTATGCCAATTCCGCCGCTACTGCTGATATTACTTCAACCAGCTGCGTGGTATCTACTCAACTTATCAAATCATTCCCCAATGCCAGCATTGGTTCCATTGCTGTTGATCAGAAAGATCCTAAACATATTATTGTTACCCTTGCCACGTATGGCTTGAACGACTATGTTTTCAATGTTACCAATGCTCTCGACTCATTGCCCACCTTTGTTTCGGTACAAGGTAATCTGCCAAAGGCACCTGTCTATTCTTCGCTGCTGGAGATGAATGATGGAAATTTGGCCATCCTGGGCACTGAATATGGTATTTACACTTCAACCGATGTAGCCTCTGGTAATTGGGTGAAAGACAGCGGTCCCATGGGCAGCGTTCCTGTTAAAATGCTTAAGCAACAGATTACCAACGGCGGTGGTATTTTTGTTCCCTCCGGTGACCCCAACATTCCCGGACAATATTACCCAGCCCTTTCCAATTATGGAGCAATTTATGCAGCTACTTATGGTCGTGGAATCTACGTCTCAGAAGCCTTTGTTGGTATTCCTGAAAACCCCGGACAGGAGGTAGTATCCAAAGATGTCATCCGGATTTATCCTAACCCGGTAAAAGATGACCTGTTGTTTAACCTTACTATGGAAAGACCCGAAGGGGTTGTTGCCGAAATATACGACTTTAGTGGCAAGGTAGTTGCCCGTGAAAAATTTGATGGCCAACAAGGTTTAAATACCTTTGGGATGGATGCTTCAAATCTGCCCCGGGGTACTTACATCTTGAGGGTTATCAGCGGGAAAAACCTTTTAACAGGGAAATTTGTCGTTGTTAGGTAATATTCTGAAATGAACAAAAAACATCATACTATGAAAAAACTTTTAAGTATTCTGCTGTTGCTTGTTTCTTTTACAGCGTTTGCCCAGCCGAAGATATATACTCCCACGCTGGCTTCGCCTCTTGACAACGCAACCAATCAAATGCCCGATGTAACTCTCAGCTGGAATGCTGTTACAGGGGTGGGTATTATAAAATATAAGCTCGCTGTGGATGATGATATCAATTTCACAAGTCCGCAGTATTTCTGGACTGAATTTGTTACCTCTGTAAAAATGGCCAACCTGCATTATGCTACCACCTACTATTGGAGGGTAAAAGCCTTTGATATGGGTACCGGTGATTCTTCGTACTGGTCAGCTACCCGCAAGTTTACCACTTTTACCAAGTTGGAAAATAAGTCTCCTAAAAATAAAGATAAAAACCAGGCCCCGGTGGTAAATCTTGAATGGAAAAACCTAATTGGGCCTAATCAGGTGACAGGTAACACTTATTTCAATTATATTCTTGATACTCAGAATTCTTTTGACAGTCCTGATGCCTATTCAGGCCTGATGGAAGGAACGAAATTTAAAGTTCCTACTCCCAAGCTCAAATTTGGAACCAAGTATTTCTGGAAGGTAAGAGCTATTAATGATGCGGATACCAGTGAATGGAGCGATACCTGGTATTTTCGTACTCTCGATACCATCCAGCTGAAAGAACCCGCAAATAATGCTAATCCCGTTCAGATTGACCAAGAACTTAAATGGAATGCATACAACGGGATTACCAAATATGATTATGAGCTCTCGGTGACCCCTGATTTTGACGAACCCCTCCATTTTGTTACCGATAAGAATTCGGTTGTTCCTTCCGGAATTACTTTTGGCGTTAAGTATTATTGGAGAGTAAGGGGCAGGCATGCAACGGATACCTCCAGTTGGGGCGAAGCCCGCTCATTTACAGTCATTGCTTATCCTATCCTACAAACACCTGCAAATGGTGCCACGGAGGTAAGTGTACAACCTGAATTTACCTGGAAAAAAATGACGGGAGTGAGCTTTTTCCAATTGCAGTACGACAAAGATCCTTCATTCCCCGATGGTTTTATAAGCCTTGATATTGGTGATACTCTTACCAAATATCGTTCACCTTATAAACTCGACGAAAATACCACTTACTACTGGCGTATGCGCGTGGCAGCCAATGGCGATACCTCGCAATGGAGCCCTGCATTCTCGTTTACAACTCAAAGTGGTGTAGGTATTGATAATGCTGGTAAAGAAGGTTTCAGGGTTTATCCCAATCCTGCAAAAACTTATATCCAAGTAGTTTTACCTACAGGAATTTCAGGACAGGCCCGACTGCAGATTGTTGACCTGCTGGGTCGCGAAGTCTTCAATCAGACTTTAAATATCACAGGTCAGCCTTTGAAACTTGATGTATCGGAAATTCCAGGCGGAATATTTATGATTAAAGCTATTTTGCCTGGGAAAACACTTGTGCAAAAATTGATTATCGACAGATAAATGTCTGAAAGTGAACAAATAAATCGGGGGCTGCGTCAGCAGCCCCCGTATTTTTTGTGCTTAAAATCACTGAAAGTAGTCCAATGCTGTGCGAGAATTCTAATGTTTCTTTTCTATCTGGTAGTTCTTGGCTTCTCCATAAGCGGCACAGTTCTCTTGCGATTTACAAGAAGAAACTATGAGGGCAGCCACCATAATCACCAGCAGGGCCAAGCCTTTCAGTATGTGTGTTCTGTTAACAGATTTTTTCATCGCCTGAGGTGTTTGATTAAAAGAATTACAATGCTTTTTAGCGCACAAAGATACGTATTTTGTGTTTTTAAGGCTCCATGCAAAAGTAACGCATGATTATGTAGTTTCTTAATTTTCTTATCTGGATTTTTCCACAATAGCCATTAAAGTTATTAACATTTTAGCATGTATAAGATTGATAAGCAGATAAACGATAAATGGAAACCTTTATTTTCCGGGCTTAGAAAACAAACCTGGTTTCCCCGGTTATTGCATGATGTAGCTGCGCGACGCAAAGTATCAACAGTGTTTCCTGATGAAAACCAGGTGTTCAGGGCTTTTCATCGTCTATCCCCTGACCAGGTTAAGGTGGTGATTTTGGGTCAGGATCCCTACCATGGTGCAGGGCAAGCCCATGGATTAGCTTTTTCTGTGCCCCATGGAGTGAAAATTCCACCTTCTTTACGCAATATTTTCAAGGAACTTGAAAACGATCTGGGTATCTCTCCTCCATCCCATGGCTGCCTGGAGGCCTGGGAAATGCAAGGAGTGTTGTTGCTAAATGCTGTTCTGACAGTGGAAGAAGGCAAACCAGGCTCTCACCAACGTTTGGGTTGGGAACATTTTACTCAGGCTGTCATTCTGTATTTGTGCAACCTTAAGCAACCCATGGTTTTTTTCTTATGGGGTAATCACGCGCGACAATGGAAAGAAATAATTCCGGCAAACAATAATATCCTTATCCTGGAAGCTCCCCATCCATCGCCATTTTCTGCGCATACGGGCTTTTTAGGATGTCGCCATTTTTCTAAGGCCAATGAATTTCTTGCTTCATGGAATATGCCTACCATTGATTGGTGTTTAAAGGACTAAGCTTAATTATCTAATTTTGCATGCCATGAAAATTAACGGATTATTGCTCAGTCTTCTGTTTTGGGCGCTAGGATTGTCCTCTGGACAGTTGTACAGCCAACCTGATGTATGGTGCTTGCCTTCCCGGGAATGCGCTGCAGATATAACGTTGAAGCACAAAGGATATGTAGTTTCCTACGACCCTGGTCTGAAAATTCCGGTCTGGGTGGCGTATTACCTCGTTCCAGAGCGGATGCAAAAGAACGCGCGTCGCTCGAATGATTTTCGGCCTGATCCGTTTATACCCCTTCAGTTTTCGGCTACCAATGCCGATTACAAATCCAGCGGATACGACCGTGGTCATCTGGCTCCGGCGGCTGATATGGCCTGGGACCCTGAAGTTATGAGCGAATCTTTTTATTTTACCAATATGACACCTCAGGAACCTGGTTTTAACCGCGGAATTTGGAAAAAGCTCGAAGACCAGGTGCGCCAATGGGCTGCCAGCTACGATACCCTGCTCATTGTGACGGGGCCTGTGCCTGCAAACTTTAAAGGATATATTGGTCAGGGAAAAGTTGCTGTACCCGGTGCTTTTTATAAAGCCCTTGTGGCTGTTTACCATCATACGGCACGTGGAGTCGCCTTTGTAATTCCTAACGAAAGTTCTCGCCTTCCCATGGAATACTATGTTTTATCCGTCGATTCTCTCGAGTCGTTGCTCTCCTGCAATCTTTTTGCTGCAATGCCCGAGCAATGGCAGGAAATAGCGGAAAGCCGGGTTGATTGGGAATTCTGGCGTCTGAATCCTCTGCTCAAAACCACCGCGCCCAATAGCGGAACACAGATAAAAAGATAACCTGAATCAAGCATTGAACTAAAAATGACTAAGTTACCCGTACTCGTTTTTGCTACAAATAATTTACATAAACTTAGAGAAGTATACGCAATTTTGAACGGATTGGCCATTGTGAGAAGCCTGGCCGATTTTAATCTCCAAACAGAAATTCCCGAAGAGGGTGACACCCTCGAGGCTAACGCCCGACAGAAGGCATGGTTTATTTACAATCATTTGCAAAAAGATTGTTTTGCCGACGATACAGGGTTGGAAGTATATGCCCTGGGGGGAAGGCCTGGAGTTTACAGCGCACGCTATGCAGGAGAAGGATGCGCTTTTGCCGACAATATCCGAAAACTTCTTTCCGAGATGAAAGGTATTTCTGACCGTCGGGCAAGGTTTCGCACCGTCGTGGCCTTAATCATTGAAGGCAGGGAATATTTATTCGAAGGAAAGGTTGAAGGACACTTGCTCGAAACCGAAGCAGGTACTCACGGATTTGGCTATGACCCGCTTTTTGTCCCTGAGGATTATGATATTACCTTTGCGCAAATGGATGAATCCACGAAAAATGCCATCAGTCATAGGGGGGAAGCGATCCGAAAAATGGCTGATTTTTTGAAGAAGTATTATCAACCGGGAAATAAAGGCTGATCAATTAACCCTTGAGGGCTTCTTCAATCAATAAATCATAAAAATCAGGAAGTTCCATGCCTGCATGGCGGGCCATCTTTGGGACAATGGAAGCCGAAGTCATTCCGGGAACAGTATTTACTTCCAGAAACCAGAATTCTCCGTCAGAAAGAATGAAGTCGAATCGCACCACTCCTTTGCAGTTGAGTTTTGAATAAAGCATTCTGGCTGTTTCCTGGCATCTCTGAGATAACTCTTCGCTTATGGGAGCAGGCAGAATCTCGTCGGCCATGTTTTCGGTGTATTTGGCTTCAAAATCAAAAAATTCTTTTTTACTTACTACTTCTACCAGCGGTAAAGCCACAGGATTTCCATTCCTGGAATATACACCGCAGGTAATTTCTCTCCCTTTGATGTATTCTTCAATAAGCACCTCCCGGTCGTGTTTGAATGCCAGTTCAAGGGCAGGTAACAGTTCTTCGGGAGTATGCACTTTGCTCATGCCTACACTGCTTCCCCCGCAATTGGGCTTAACAAAAAAAGGCAACCGCAGTGTTTTTAAAATCTCTTCGGGAGAAATAACTCCGGGGCGATTCAGATGCAGCGATTGGGCAGTTTTCACCCCATAACTACTCACCACCTTATTGCAAAAGCTTTTATTGAAAGTAAGTGCTGAGGTAATACTATCGCACGAGGTATGTCTGATGCCCAGCATTTCGAAATAGCCTTGCAATTTTCCGTCTTCACCCGGAGTACCATGTATTACATTGAATACCAGGTCGAAGTGAATTATTTCCTGGTTCAGCGACAAGCTGAAATCGTTCAGATTCACAGGATAAACCTTTCCCTGTGCATCCTGATAGACCCATTCCTTCCCCCTGATAAGTATAAGATAAACATTGTATTTCCTCTGGTCGAGCAAAGAAGCAACACGCTGCGAACTTTTGACTGAAATATCGTATTCTCCAGAGTTTCCACCGCCTGTGACTGCTATGTTGAGCTTTTTCATACATGGTTGCTTTGGTGTGCGAAATTATAAAAACCTTTCAGGCTTTCTATTTTGTGACCAGCCATCAGGCACATACATTTTTAGTAAATTTGCCGGCTGGGGGCAATAAATGGCTTTTTTACAAGTTTTAAACCCGGCCCTCACCCAAATGAAGTATCGATGAAGTGGTCTGAATTTTTGAGAACCAAACTCTTTTTTAAACAGCTGCTGCTCATGGCTATAGTTTCGGTGGCCATTTTCTGGCTGACTATTCAGCTGCTGAAACTATACACCCGTCATGGGCAATTTATCTTATTGCCCGACTTTGTTGGAAAGCCTCTTCAGGAGCTTGTGCAATATGCCGATGAAAAAGACCTGAAGGTCATTGTCATCGACTCACTTTACGACGAATCTCGCCAACCTGGTACCATATTGGTGATGGACCCGGCGGGTAATACCGGGGTAAAGACCGGTAGAAAGATTTACGTCACCATTTCTTCTTCTACCCCCGATTATGTACCCATGCCTAATCTCAGAGAGCTTTCTTTGCGCCAGGCTGTTGAAACGGTGATGCAGGCAGGCCTGAAAATTGACTATGTTTCATACGTCCCGGGCCCGTTTTTTAATTCAGTTGCCGGGCAGCGTATTGGCACCAAAACAGTAAGGGCAGGGGAGATGATACCCCGAAATTCGAAAATCGTCATCATGGTAGAGGAGGGCGAAGGAGGTTCTACAGTGTCTGTGCCTGATGTCATTGGTTTACCGGTTTCTGAAGCCCCCTATGCGCTTTTTCGTCAGGGATTAAACGTTGGCCGCACAAGCCTTCAGGGTGACATCCCTTTAGATTCGGCAAGGGTTATCCGTCAGCAACCCGGCCCCGGTGCGGTTTTGAGCCCGGGCAGTAGTGTAAGCCTGGTTTATGGCAAGGTAAAAAACGCTAAAGAACTGGATCGCTTACGCAAGTCTGCAGCAAGCGATACAACTAATCAGGAACCCGAATTTTAAAATGAGGCTAATGATTCGAAAATTCATATTTCTGATTTTTATTCTAGGTGCCCTTGGAGCCGGAGCTCAGGAGATTTTGTTGCCTGCCACCTACAACGTTGAGGTAGGAAAAGCTTTCCTTCAGCCTCGGTTGAAATCTGTTGCTATCGCCACACCCATACAAATTCCTTTTTTCGACGATTTTCGCAAAGGGGGGCCCTATCCCGATGAACGTCACTGGAGCGACAACCATGTGCTTATCAGCCAGAGTTTTGCCTTTTTACCGCCCAATTACGGAGTGGCTACCTTCGATGCTCTTGATTCTACCGGACACATCTATAAAAATGCCACTTATACGGCCTTCGAAGCCGACCATCTTACCAGTCAACCTGTCCGTCTCGATTCGGTGTTCACTCCCATACCCCGCCCGCTTCGCAAATCCGATTCACTTTATCTTTCGTTTTTCTATCAGCCACAGGGAAAAGGTAATCCTCCCCAAAAATTTGATTCTCTTATCCTTTACTTTTATTCGCCTGCCGAAGGTATCTGGAATCGTATATGGGCAGCTCCCGGAATGCCCCTCGACACTTTTCGCGTGAAGACTGGTAAAAACTGGGGATTTGTGAATATTTGGATTGCCGACAGCGCCAAATATTACCATAACGGCTTTCGCTTCAAGTTTACAGCCTATGCCAGCCTGGCCAACAATATCCTCCCTTCGTGGCAGAGCAGCATGGACCAGTGGAACATTGATTATGTGTACCTTAACAAAAACAGACATCGCTTCGACTCTACTTTCCGCGACCTGGGTTTTGTGGATGTAAGCTCTACCATGCTCAAAAATTACCACAGCATGCCTTACACCCACTACAGCAACGACCCCACACGCGAAATGAATGATACCCTCTTTGCCGTCATTTCCAATCTCGATGTAGTTGCGCATCCCTGCAATTACGGGTACACCGTTTACGATGCCGCTTACCAGAAGATTTCTTCTTATACAGGAGGGGGCTATGCCGTATATCCGGTTTACGATTCTGGTTATGTTAAATATAAACCCTATGCCCGTCCACGCATCACCAGCATCCTACCCATCGATCCGCTGGGCGTTAAAGATTCGGCCGATTTTATTATCAGGCATGTGATTGTGGGTGATTATACCCCCAACGACAGACTATTCGATACACTTGAATTTACGCAGTCGTTTCGCAATTATTTCGCTTACGACGATGGTACACCCGAAGCCGGATACGGAGTTACTCCTGCCGGAGCCATGGCTGCCGTCAGATATACCCTGAATATCAAAGATACCCTGAGAGCTGTGAAAATATTCTTCAATCCCACCCATTCCAAATCCAACGAACAGTATTTTCATTTGCTCGTTTGGGAAGATAACAATGGCCAGCCGGGAAAATTGCTTTACGATTCTATTGTCAGACCTGACTTCAGCCAATTTCCCCACGATTTCCAGACTTTCGTCCTCCAAAAAACCGTAGTAGTGCGCAATGCTTTCTTTTTAGGATGGATGAATACTACCAACGACAACCTGAATGTGGGATTCGACCTTTCGCGCGACAATAGAAAGAATAACCTGTTTAATGTGGATGGGATGTGGCGGACTTCGCAGTATGCCGGTTCGCTCATGATCAGGCCGGTAGTAGGCAGGGCGCTTCCCGGAAATGTAAAACCTGTGATGAAAACCGGCCATTTGTTGGTAAGCCCCAATCCACTGACAGGCAACGAACTAAATATAATGGTACCCGGTCAGCCCTCTCAGGCCACCGTAGAAATTTATGGGTTGAGCGGGCAATTGGTTTACCGTACATCGCTTCAGGAAACCCTTGCAATTCCTGAATTACCTGATGGAATGTACCTGCTCAGGGTAGTACTTCCCGACAGAAGCATAGCCGGAACTACTAAATTGATAATCAAGCGTTGATGGTAGACAATTTATTACCTGACAGCGATATACAGGAAGAACTGTACGAACACTTTCGCTTTACGGTAGATCCGGGACAAAGCCTGTTGCGCATCGATAAATATTTGACTGGCAAAATTCAGAATGTCTCCAGAAACAAGGTGCAAAACGCTGCACATGCGGGAAATATCAGGGTAAACGAAAAACCTGTAAAACCCAATTACCGCGTCAAACCCGGAGATGTCATTTCCATTTTACTGCCTGGCCCACCGCGCGAGACTGAAAACCTGCCCGAGAATATTCCCCTGAATATTGTCTTTGAAGATGAGGATGTGTTGATTGTCAGCAAGCCCGCGGGCATGGTGGTACATCCTGCGTATGCCAACTATAACGGAACGCTTGTGAATGCTCTGTTGTATCATTTTCTTGGAAAAACTGACCGCGAGGGTGAGCCCATGCGGCCATGGTTGGTACACAGAATCGACAAGGATACCTCCGGTTTATTGGTTGTGGCATCCAATGAACTGGCCCAGGCCATATTGGCCAGGCAATTTTTCGAACATAGCATTCAACGCAATTATACTGCACTGGTATGGGGCGATTTGCCGGAAGAAGAAGGCACCATCAGGGGATATATCAGTCGTAGTCCGCGCGACCGCCGGGTGATGACCGTGTGGCAAGACCCGGAAAAAGGGCGGCACAGCGTCACCCACTATAAAGTTATCGAACGGCTGGGCTATACCACCCTGGTAGATTGTCAACTGGAGACCGGACGTACACACCAGATAAGGGCTCATTTTGCCAGCATCGGCTATCCGCTTTTTGGCGACACAGCCTACGGGGGCCGGGAAATACTTAAAGGCCCCGTTTTTAATAAATATAAACAATTTGTCGAAAACTGTTTTGCCCTACTGCCCGGACAGGCCTTGCATGCCCGTACCCTCGGATTTACCCATCCCGCAACGGGTAAACAAGTCTTTTTCGAAGCTCCACTGCCTGATTATTTTATTGAGCTGATTGAGAAATGGAGAAGATACATTGCCGGCCGCATCCTTGAAGAGTAATTGACATATTCAGTCGGGCCGGGAAGGTACCTGCACACCCAATGTTTTGCTTTCGCTTATAAATATAGTTACTTCCTTGGTAACATATTTTACCTTTGTCTTTTCTTTAGGGATTTCTTCACTATTCATTCTTTATTGAATGCCTTTTGAAACCCTGTAAGCGTTTTTAAGCAATAGATTGATTAACACAAACGAATGTCATGAAAACTGTATTACTGGTCGTTGTTTTTGTTCATGGCCTTATCCATTTGCTGGGCTTTCTTAAAGGTTGGGGAATAAGCGAGATAAAGGAACTTACCCTGCCCATTTCTAAAACATGGGGGTTGTTGTGGCTTACAGCACTGTTGCTTTTCCTTGCCTTTGGAATCCTTTATTTCGTTGAAAATGAATACGCATGGGTAATAGGTCTGCTGGCTGTAGTCGTATCACAAGTTTTGATTATTGCCTTTTGGAAAGATGCCCGCTTCGGTACTATCCCTAATATTGTAATTCTTTGTATATCAATATTTTTATATGGGCAACACCAATTTAAGTCTATGGTAAAAGAGGAAATTTCGGGGCTGGTGAGTAGCATTAATCCTTCTGATTCTGCCGTGGTATCGGAAAGCGACATTCAGGATTTGCCTGAGCCTGTCAGAAGGTGGTTACATCACTCGGGAATACTCGGAAAGCCACATATTTATCTTGGGAAGGTGGTTCAGAGGGCGGAGATGAAGATGAAACCCGAGCAACAAAACTGGTTGCCGGCCACAGCTGTTCAATATACAGCTCTCTACCCGCCAGCATTTATTTGGGTGGTGGATGTTAAAATGAAATCCTGGCTTCATTTCAGCGGAAGAGACAAATTTGAAAAGGGTAAAGGGCAGATGCTCATAAAAGTCAATTCACTGATCCCGGTTGTGAACGAAAAAGGAAACAAACTTGATGAGGGCACCTTGCAGCGTTATCTGGGCGAAATTGTATGGTTCCCTTCGCTGGCGCTGAGCCCCTACATCGCCTGGGAATCCCTCGATGAAAACAGTGCAAAGGCTACCATGACCTACAACGGCACCTCCGGTAGCGGAGTATTTTATTTTAACAGTGATGGCGATTTTTTGAAATTTTCTGCCTTGCGTTACAAGGAGAATACACCCGAAGCCCGACGATACGAATGGGTTATACAGGCCGAAGAATACATGTGGTTTGAAGGCATCAGGGTCCCCTCCCGGCTCACAGCCACCTGGAAACTGGAAGCCGGAGACTGGAATTGGTTGAAATTGCAAATTGTAGATATTCATTACAATGAAAACGCTAGGATAAATCTGGATTTCTAAACCTTCTGTAGGCTAAGCGGGAATTTTTGTTTTTTGAAGGAGTACAAAAACATTTGGATGAGTTGAGTGTTCCTTTCATTGTTCGTTAAAAAAGGAGAACATGAAAATCTGGAAAAAACTCATTGCAGCAATAATTCTTCTTCTTTTGTTTGGATCAGTATTATATATCTTCCAATACTTTTCATTTCATAATTACATTTCTAAAACCGGAGACCCCATGAAAATTCCGATTAACACAAATGCCCCCGTAATAGCAAGAGACCAAATAATAATCCAAGCGCCTGTAGAAAAAGTCTGGG